>CBIHQZ010000687.1:0-4538 GCA_966212315.1 uncultured Myxococcales bacterium | reverse complement strand
CCTTCCACCGTGCGCCATTGGGCGCGACGGGTGGGCGCGTCGATCGCGATCAACGGCGACTTCTTCGATTCACCCGGACCGCGTCCGCTCGGCCCCGCGCGCGGCGGTGGTCGCGACTGGCCGGCGCGCCCGGCGTTCTACTACGACGCCATCCTCGCGATGCGTTCCGATGCTCGTCCCACGCTCTTCGCCCGCCCGCCCGATGCACGATGGACCGACATGATCGCGACGCAGGAAGTGATCGTCGTCGACGGCGAGCCGCGCTTGAGTCCCGACGTCGTGCACTCGCGCAATCGACATCCGCGATCCGCGCTCGGCTTCTCTCGCGACGGCCGCACGATGTTCCTCGCGCTCGTAGAAGGTCGCGTGCCCGGTTCGCTCGGTGCGACGACGCGCGAGCTCGGTCTCATCATGCGCGACCTCGGTGCCTGGCAGGCAATTCGGCTGGATGGCGGCGGGTCCTCCACGCTGTTCGTCGCGGCGCGCGGTGTCGTGAATCGCCCGGCCGACGGGCACGAACGCGTCGTTGCGAACCATCTCGGCGTGATCATCGATCCATCGCCGCTCGCGGTCGCACCCGCGTGGTGCGCGTCGCCCTGAACGACTCAGCCGTCGATCTTTCCTTCACGGTAGACAGCGCCGTGCGCCGCAGCGCGCTTCTTGCGACGCCGACGCCTCGCTTCGAGCGCAAGGCCGATCGCCGCGACGGGAACGAGCACGCAATCGAGCGGCACGACGACGTTGCGCGTGACGTGCTCGATGCGCGCAGGCGGGCGAATCGCGGCGTGCGATGCGCGCGGACGGAAGAACAGATCCGCGTCTGCTTCGCGCGGTGACGACGTGTCGTGAAAGATCGTGAGCCACGGGTTCGATGGAAGCGCGAAACCGAGTCCGCGCACGGCAGCCAGGCCCGCGCCGACACGCGTGCCATCGGGCTCGCCGTCCATCGATGCGCTGAGCGGGAGGTCGACGTTCCAGCGCGCGAATGCATCGCCGCGCCCCGCTTCGTAACCGGACTCGGCGATGACGTACACGAACAGCGAGCGCGGCATGAGAGGCGTCGTGCGCACGGGCTCGTATGGCTCGCGATAGGGGTAGAACGGCCCGTCCGTGGTGAACGCCATGTCGACGGCAGGAAGCGTGTTGTTCCCGCGCGCGCCGCTCGGTGCGAGACGAAACGCCGTCAGGATCCAGTGCCGATCTGTGTAGGGCTGTAGCCAGTCGCGCAATGCCGTGCGCGGCGAGAATCCGTGGGCACCGAGCCATTCGGCCAGCGCGTTCGGATCGTCGGCCGAGAGGATTGCCGCGTCGTACGGACCGACTCGCAGTTCCTCGAGAACGTTGACCGCACTCGCTGCGGCGACCTGTGCCGGCGGCACCTCGTGGCTCGGCGCTGCACCGCGAGAGAGAAGAAACATCTGCGCGCTACACCCGGGACGAACCTTCAGATCGTCGACGATGCGCGTGCGCGGTTCAGCCGCGTGTTCGAGTGCAGGAAATGGATTGGCATGCACCTCTGCGAGCGTGGGACGCGAGGGCGTCGGGACGATGAAGCCCATCCCCTCGTCGCCACCAGCGAACTGCGCGCCGCGGACGAAGTGCTCGGTATGCGTCGCGGCGTTCCACACGATGAGCGCCTGCTCCGAGGTCACCGTCACGGGCGACGGGGAAGCTTGCACCGTCGCGCAAGCGTGCGCGTCGCGCCGCGTGGCAAGTGCCGTCGCGACGAGTGCGATCGCCATCGCGCATGCGCGCGTCCTTACGCCGGACATGCCACCAATGCTTCGACCCAGATGCCGCCGGTGCATTGCACGGCGCGACCATCGCCGCAGCCGTCGTAGTCGCACATCGTTCCATCGGGAGTGCACGACTGACCGAGATTCGGCAGCGTGCGCGGGCAATTCGCATCCGAAGGAGGCGGCGTGCAGTGCCACACCGGCGACGGCTCGGGGATGCACCCGACGCCCGACCAGAGGCACGTGGTGCAGTGGCATCGATTGCCGTCGGGGTATGCGCAGAGATCGCCTTCGTTCGAGCACGACGATCGCTCGACCGGCGGCGCCGACCCACAATCGCTCGGGAGTGCGGTGCAGCGCGGCGTGACGAGTTGCCATTGCCCGCCGGTGCACGTCGACGTGGGACGGCAGCTCGGTCGCGGATCGTCGCCATAGCTGCACACGAGGCCTTCGCGAGTGCATGCGCCGCTGCCGGGCGATTCGGGGCACGGCGAAGCGACGTTCGCGTCGCTGGTGATTGCATCGTGCGGTGCGTCGGCCGGCGTGATGGTGTCGACGACATCGGCGAACTGCGCATCGTTCGCATCGGGCGCGGGCGCATCGGTCATCGGGACGACATCGATCGCGGGCACATCGGTGGCGTCGTCGATGGTGACATCGCGAACATCGCTCACCACGTCCGCGGCGCCGTCCGGTGTCGTGGTCGAACCGGTGCAGTTCATCAAGGCGAGAGACGCTGCGAGAAGTCCGCCGAGTGTGCGAGCGCGAAGCATGGTGTTCATGGCGCGGCAGTCTAGTTCACAGCCCGCGGCGCGCGCGATCCTGTCGCCGCGCATTCGCGGAACGCTTTTCGATGGCGAGCCGATCGATTCGCGCCGACCGTCCACTTGACGCGCGGCCATGAAGCCGAAGGTGGGGGCCGCATCACGGGAGGAATCGCGACATGAAGATCGGGATCATCGGAACAGGCGTGGTCGGGCAGGCGCTGGCGAAAGGCTTTCTGAAGCACGGACACGACGTGCTGATCGCATCGCGCAAGGGTGAGAAGAGCGATGCGTTGCACAAGGAACTCGGCGACAAAGTGCAGACCGGCACATTCGCGGACGCGGCGCGCTTCGGCGAGATCGTCGTTCTGGCAGTGAAGGGGACGCATGCGGAAGACGCGATCAAGCTCGCCGGACACGACGCGCTCGCCGGCAAGACGGTCATCGATACGAGCAACCCGATCGCCGATGCCCCGCCGGTGAACGGTGTCCTGCAATACTTCACGGGGCCTAATGAATCGCTGCTGGAGCGCCTGCAGAAGGGCGCGCCGAAGGTTCACTTCGTGAAAGCGTTCAATTGCGTGGGCAACGCGTTCATGGTCGACCCCGCGTTTCCCGGCGGCAAACCGACGATGTTCATCGCGGGCAACGACGAGGGCGCCAAGAAGAGCGTCACGAAGATCCTCGATGCGTTCGGATGGGAGACCGCCGACATGGGCGCGGTCGAAGCAGCGCGGGCGATCGAGCCGCTCTGCCAGCTCTGGTGCATTCCGGGCCTCCGCGAAGGCAAATGGATGCACGCGTTCAAGCTCTTGAAGATTGGCTGATTCGCTTCCGCACGGAGCGCGCGATCAGTTCGGATCGCACGCTCCGTCGCACGTCTGCTCCACCACGCCATCGGGGCGCATGAAGCGCCGGAACTGCTCGCGGATGACGGGGAGCGTGCGCACGTGCGTGTGCGTCGGGTTGTTCGACGCGGGGAGATTCGCGCTCGGTGGTGGCGGCGTCGGCATCTCGTCGACGATGGTCCAGCCCGATGCGAGCGGGGCCATCGATTGCGGCGCGCCGTACGGAATTCGAGGCGATGGCGTGACGAGCGTGACCCCGACCGTGCGCGCGACGATCTCGCTGGCGACGTTGGTCACCGCGGAATCTCCGACGGCCTGCTGAAAGAGCAACACGCGCGGCGGCACACCCGCGAGCCGATCGGCCAGCAGATGCGGCGCGAGATTGATCGGGTCGGCCGGATCGAAGAGTGACTGTGCGAGTGCGAGCAACACTTGCTGATCCGTGCTGCGCGGGTATGCAGACAACGCGAGACGCAGTGCCGACCACCCGTCGCTGCGTTGGAAGAGCGTCGACCACACGCCGCCGAAGACGTTGAGCACCGCGCGGTCGCAATCCGGGTCGTAGCCCATGAACGAAGTGCCCATGATCGCGCCGAGCGACATGCCGTAGAAATACGTGCGCGCCGGATCGACGACGACGCGCCCTCCGACACTGAACGCGGGATCGAGGGGGAATCGCGCGCGGGCGGTGCGAAAGAGCACCATCGCGTTCACGAGCGACTGCTGCAGGTGGTCGGTCGTGCGCGACATGAGGTTGAAGTTGCCGAGCGCTTCGACGACGCGCGAAAGATCGCTGGCGGTGAGACCGGTCCAGTCGGTGCCGAAGATCACGAAGCCGTCTTCGTTCGCCACGCGCTGCAGGTGTTCGAGCGGAGACGTGGCGTCGCCGAATTCGTGTTCCGCGCCGCCGAAGAGACCGTGGCCGATCATCAGCATCGGAAGCGGGCCGGTGCTGGTCGCCGCGACGCGCGGGATCATTGCAACGAAAGGCACGTCGACCACGCCGGTGTTCATCGGATGCCCCTGCGCGTCGCGCGCGAGATGCGCGTCGGGCGATGCCGGGTCGTCGAGAAATACCGGGACGCGGAAGGTACCGCGCACGCGGCGAAGGATGCTGGCGTCGAAGTCGTCTTCGACCGAGGTCACGGTGAGACCGAGATCGTCGCGCTGCAGATGCAAGACATCGGACA
>CBIHQZ010000686.1:0-4539 GCA_966212315.1 uncultured Myxococcales bacterium | reverse complement strand
CTCGGCGCGGCCGACGTGGTGCCGACCGATCTCGAAGTGCGGGCCGGAAGCGTGCTGGTGATCTCCGGCCCGAACGCCGGCGGAAAGACCGTGGCGCTCAAGTGTCTCGGACTCGCCGCGATGATGGTGCGCGCGGGACTGCCGCTGCCGGTCGCGGACGGTTCGCGAGTCGGCTGGATCGAGCCGGTGCTCTCGGACGTCGGCGACGATCAATCGATCGCGCGATCGCTCTCGACGTTCAGCGCGCACGTTACGAACCTTGCCCAGATCATCGCGAACGCGGGGCACGGATCGCTCGTGTTGCTCGACGAACTCGCGGGCGGAACCGACCCCGAAGAAGGCTCGGCGCTGGCGGCCGCAGTGCTCGATCGACTCGCCGCGAAGGGCGCCGCGGTGGCGGTCACGACGCACTACGAATTGCTCAAGACGCTTGCTGTTCGCGACAGGCGCTTCGTGAATGCGTCGGTGGGCTTCGATCTCACCGCGATGCTCCCGACCTTCCGGGTCACGATGGGCATTCCGGGCGCGTCGAGCGCACTCGCGGTGGCGGCGCGATACGGCATTCCGAGCGAAGTGATCACACGCGCGCAAACGCTGCTGCCCGAGCACGCAGTGGGACGCGAGGACGTGTTGCGGCGCATTCAGGACGAGCAGATCGCCGCGCAACTCGCGCGACGCGTTGCCGAAGACGAAGCGCGCGAACTCACCCGGCTGCGCGTGGAGATGGAAGCGCAACGTGAAATGCAGCGTGCGCGCGAAGTCGAACGGATCAGCAAGGAAGGGCGCGAACTGCTGGCGGCGTTGCGCCGCGCGCGTGACGAAGTGCGCGAGGCCGAACAGCGATTGAAGCGCAAGAAGGCGACCGAGCAGGAAGTGCGGCAGGCCGAGCGAGCGATCGACACGGTGGCTGCGCAAGTGGCGATCGGCGGCGCGCTGTCGGGTGCGGTGGCGCGGGCGCCACAGGGCGGACCACCGCGACGGCTCGCGCGCGAGGACGAACTGAAACCCGGGACGCGGGCGTATGTGCAACGTCTGGGCTCTGCGGTCGAAGTGATGGAGCGTCCGTCGCGCGGACAAGTGAGGGTTGCGGCCGGGCCGATGAAGTTGTTCGTCTCGGTGCTCGAGGTGCAGATCGAAGAGCCGAACGCGGATGCGACGTCACGCGACGAGAAGCCGGGACGTCCTGACGAACGCACGACGGGGATGCGGCGCGTGTCCGGTGCGCGGCCGCCGGCTCACGTCGAACACGATGCCGCGGGGCATCCGGAGCGTCCGCTTCGCACCGAGAGCAACACCTGCGATGTGCGCGGGCTTCGTGCCGACGATGCGCTTTCGATGGTCGATGCGTTTCTCGATCGACTGGTCGGACAGGGCGCGTCGAGCGGGTTCGTGCTGCACGGACACGGAACCGGGGCACTCAAGGCCGCGGTGCGCGAGCATCTCGGTCGGTCGCCGTACATCGAGCGTTCGCGCGCGGCCGATCCCGAAGACGGCGGCGATGCGTTCACGGTCTTGTGGCTGAAGAACTGAGGAGGTCGATTGCGATGAGCGGCGAATCCACGGTTCATGTTCGCGCGGCGCAAGCTGCGGATCTCGAGCAGGTCGCGAAGCTCGCGGCGAAGCTGGTGCGACTGCATCACCAGTGGGACCCGTTGCGGTTCATGATCCAGGAACCGATCGAAGACGGTTACCGCTGGTGGCTCGGGCGCGAGTTGAAGAACGAACGCGCGATCGTGCTGGTCGCGTCGGTGCGGGAAGGTGGCGAGGAGCGCATCGCGGGTTATGCCTACGGTCGCCTCGAGGAGCGCGATTGGAACGCACTGCTCGATGTCCATGGCGCGCTGCACGACATCCTCGTCGACGAAGGCCACCGCGGACACGGCGTCGCGCGCGCGCTGCTCGACGCGATGGTCGCGCGACTCGGCGAGATGGGTGCGCCTCGCGTGGTTCTTCACACCGCGTCGCAGAACGAAGCTGCACAGCGCTTGTTTCGAGAGGCCGGTTTCCGTCCCACGATGCTCGAGATGACCCGCGAGACGGACAAACCCGGAGCGTGACGCGCGCGCTTCCGCGCGTGATTGCCTACCTTGCCGCACGGTTCGCATTCGTCATCGGTGTGCTACTCCGGTGCCGAAGCGCGGATCGCGCGCGAGGAGGAACGATGTTCAGTCGAGTAGCGGCGACCTTCAGCGCCGCATGCTTCGTGGCGCTGTTGTGCGCGTGTGGGACCCCGTCGATGCAGCGAACCGATGGAGGCGATGCGGCCCGTGCCGATGCTCGCGACGCTGGCGGCGGCATGGATGTCGCGATGACGGACGGCCCGGTGAGCAACGACGTTCCGACCGTCGACGACGTCCCCATGGGCACCGACGCCGTGATGTGTCCGACCGGACGTCTCTCGTGCGGCGGCGTGTGCATCGATCCGCTCGCGGACCCCGCCAATTGCGGCGCCTGTGGCACGAGCTGTTCGACCGGCCAGAGCTGCGTGAACGGCGCGTGTGTCGCAGGCTGCGCCGCGCCGCGCATCACGTGCAACGGTTCGTGCGTCGATCCCACCAGCGACGCGCTCAACTGCGGTCGCTGCACCAACATCTGCGCGGGCGGCACGGTGTGCGTCGCGAGCAGCTGTGCGTGCGCGACGGGGCAGATGATCTGCGGCGGCTCTTGCGCTGACACTCGCACCGACAACAACAACTGCGGCTCCTGCGGCACGGTCTGTCCGTCGGGTCAGATGTGCAGCAACGGTGCGTGCGGGATCGTGTGCGGCGGCGGCATGTCGGCATGCGCGGGACCGGGCGGCGTGCAGAACTGCGTGAACCTGCAGACCGATCCGGCGAACTGCGGTTCGTGCGGGAACTTCTGCGCGGGTGGCACCGTGTGCACCGCTGGTCTCTGCGCGTGTCCCGTCGGGCAAGGCTTCTGCGGCGGTCGCTGCATCGATCTGCAATCGGACCGCACCAACTGCGGTTCGTGCGGCAACACCTGCGCGGCGGGAATCCCGTGCGCGGGCGGCGCGTGCGGCTGCAATCCGCCCTTCAATACGTGCGGCGCGGCGTGCGTGAACACTCGCACCGACCCGGTCAACTGCGGACAGTGCGGCAACATCTGCGCGGGCGGCACAGTGTGCAACAACGGCCTCTGCGCCTGTCCCACCGGACAGATGTTCTGCGGCGGTCGGTGCATCGACGTCGCGAGTGATCGCGCCAACTGCGGCGGCTGCAACGTGGTGTGCCCGGGCACGCAGAGCTGCACCAACGGCGTGTGCGGCTGCGCAGCGGGTCAGTCGACATGCGGCGGCGCATGCGTGAACACCGCGAGTGACAATCTGAACTGCGGCGCGTGCGGGAACATCTGCGCGGGCGGCACCACGTGCTTGAACGGTGCGTGTGGCTGCGCGCCGGGAACGATGTTCTGTGGTGGTCGCTGCGCCGACACGACCAACGATCGAACCAACTGCGGGGCGTGCGGCAACCTCTGCGGCACGGGGCTGTCGTGCGTCGGCGGCGCGTGCGGCTGCCCGAGCGGTCAGACGTTCTGCAACGGCGCGTGCGTGAACACGCAGACCAGCAATTCGAACTGCGGCGCGTGCGGCAACGTGTGCGGTGGCGGGCTTGCGTGCTCGAACGGTGTCTGCGCGTGCCCGGCGGGGCTGACGTTCTGCAACGGCGCGTGCGTGAATCTCGCGACCAGTACGAGTAACTGCGGCGCGTGCGGCCGCGCTTGTTCGCTCGGTCAATCGTGCTCGAACGGTACGTGCACGTCGACCTGCACCGCGGTGGGATCGTCGTGCTCGTCGGTGTCGTCGTGCTGCGCGGGGACCGATTCGTGCCGTGCGTCGCCTTCGACCTCGCTCTGCTGCTACGAGGCGCAGCATCTCTGCACGTCGTCGTCGCAGTGCTGCGGCTACATGCTGTGCAGCACGACCACCGGACGATGCGCGTGCCAGCCTTCGGGCTCTGCGTGCGTCGCGAACGCCGACTGCTGCAGCGGCACGTCGTGCGTGAGCGGAACGTGTCAGACCACCAGCAGCTGCGGGGGAGCGGGCCAGGGCTGCAGCATCTTCTCGCCGTGCTGCTCGGGTCTCACGTGCTCGGGTAGTACCTGCGTTTCGGCCACGTGCTCAGGTCTCGGCGGCGCGTGCGGTGTCGGTCAGACCTGCTGCTCGGGGCTCACGTGCGGCGCGGGCGGAACGTGCGTCACTGCAACGTGCGGCACCCCGACGACGCCGTGCACGACGGCTTCGACTTGCTGCTCCGGATCGTCGTGTCGCTTGGCGGCTACGACGGGCCCGGTGTGTTGCTACGAATCGACCCACACGTGCACGACGAGCGCCGAGTGCTGCGGCTACATGCTCTGCACCTCGGGACGCTGCGCGTGCAAGGCGACGGGCGGAACCTGCCAGGGCAACGGTGATTGCTGCTCGGGCTTCTGCAGCAGCGGGACCTGCTTCTGATCGAGCGTCCGCGCGGACCGCGTCGAGACGTCAGTGCGCTGGCGTCTCGGCGGCCGCGTCGACCACCCACGGCACCCCGCTCGCGG
>CBIHQZ010000685.1:0-4539 GCA_966212315.1 uncultured Myxococcales bacterium | reverse complement strand
GGCGAACCGGCGATGCGATTGCACGAGCCGGTGTGCGCGAGAAGGTCGGCCGCGGTGACGGGCGCAGGCCGCGCATCCGTCGGTGCGTCATTCGCATCGGATCCCACTTCGGAGACGGCGTCGTTGCCGATCATCGCGTCGGATGCATCCGTGGCGTCGAGTAGCGCAGTGTCGCGCGCGTCGCTGCCGCCATCGACGGAACCGTCGTCGCCTTCGACCGGTACACCACACGCGACGAGCGACGCCGTGAGGAGCGAGAGGGTGAAGATCGTTCGAGCGTTCATCGCCCGATGATCGTTCAGCGAGCCGACCTGTACCAGCGCACGCTCGATGGGTGCGTGCGTCAGCGCGACACGGGCAACGCTTGCAATTGCGCCTGCCGATGCTCGCGTACCAGCGCCACCGCGATGGCGAAATCGATCGCGGCCCACAGCACGAGCGGGATCCCGTTGCTGTGCGACCCGAAGGCACCGACGACTTTCGCGAGCCCCGACATCGTGAACAGCGTCGCGAGGGTGTATGTGGCGCCGATTACGCCGCGTCGCGAGAGCACCGCAAGCAACACGATCAGCGCGCCGACGACGATGCCGCCCACGCCTGCCACCGCGAGGGCAGCGCCCACGTAACTGAGCAGCGCACCGAATACCGCGCCTGTCGCCCCCACCGGGCTCCCGGCATCGGCGCGTTCGAGCGACCCACCGAGCTTCTCGTAGAGCGTGAATCCGAGCCCCGCCGCGAGCGTCGCGATGACGATGTAGATCCCGCCGAGCGCGATCGCGGTGATCGACGCATGGCGCGGCGTCTGCGCGTGATCGGTCCGATGCGGCGGTTCGAGCGCGGACGCCATCAGCCACCCACGGGTTCGACGCGCACGTCGACCGAGAGCTGTTCACGACCGCCACCGACGAAGATGGTCCCGGACGTCGGTGTCGCGTCGACGTAGTTGCGTCCCGTCGCCACGCGCACGTGCTGCGTCTGCGCCACGATGCCGTTGGTCGGATCGAGACCGTGCCACCCGATCTTCGGGAGATACACCTGCACCCATGCGTGCGAGGCCTCACCTTGCGCTTGATTCTCGTGTTTCGGTCCGGTGTAGAGATACCCGCACACGTATCGCGCGGGGACGCCGAGAAGCCGCGCCAGGCAGATGAACAGGTTCGTGAAGTCCTGACAGACGCCGCGTCGTTGCGCGTAGACCTCGTACGCCGTCGTGGCGAGCGTCGTGCTGCCCTGGCGATACGCATAGCCCGCATGGATCGACGCGTTGATGTCGAGGAGCGTGTCGACGAGATCGCCGTCGTTGCGTTCGACGAAGCTCATCGCGTAGCCGACCAGCTCGACGAGTTCGCTCTCGGGCAATTCGGGCGGGAGCAACAACGGTTGCAGCATGTGTCGCTGCCACGGCATCCATACGACCGGAATCGTTTCGGACGGGCGGAGCACGCTTCCGCCGAACAGATCGTGATCGCGGACCTCGACGCGCGAGCGCGCATCGATCACCAGTTCGGTGTACGGGGTTTCGATCTCGAACAGGTTCACCGTGTTGCCGAACACGTCTTCGTAATCGCGCCGCTGTCCGTCGACCGAGAGACTGATGCTGCACCAGTGCACGGTCTGCGTGCGATCGTGTGCTGGCGTGAGTCGCAGCAACTGCCGGCTCCGCTCGACCGGCTTCTCGTAGCGATACCGTGTGCGATGCACGATGTCGTACGTACGCGTCGGCGCGGCAATGGGACGAATCACGCGCGCGCCCGGCGCGAGACGGGGCGCGGACGTGCGGGTGTCGGCCGAATCCGCGGGTGAGATCTCCGCTGTGATCGCGCCCTGTCGTACGATCGCGAGATGGCCGGGCGCGAGCTTGCGCCACGGCGGCGATGTGCCGTCGCCGAAGTTCAGCGCTTCGGTGCACGCCACCACGCCGGTGCGCGTGTCGCTGCCGCGACCGGTGAGGTCCACCTGAAGGTCGTCGTCGCCGAACACCAATGCGCCGTAGGGCGGACGGATCTCCCAGAGATGCACGGCCACCGCGTCGTTGCGATCGGCGTAGATCGCGATGTCGCGACCGTCCGAGAGCACCACGCTGAGCACGCCGTGATCGTTGATGCGATCGAGCCAGTCGCGCAGTTGTCGCGCGTCGATGTCACCGAGGCTTCGCCACCCGCGTTCGGCGATCTTCGTCATCAGCGAGCAGAACACCCGCTCGGTGTCGGTGGAACCGACGGGCTCGTAACGTGAACTGGCATCGACTTCGAGGCGCTGCTCGAGGCTGCCGGCATGCGCGAACGACCAGTCGCGCCGCGCGAAGCTCCGCGTGAACGGCTGCGTGTCGGCGTCGCTGATGCGTCCCCACGTCGCGGTGCGGATGTGCAGCAGGAACACCGATGACGCGAGGTGCTCCCACTCTTTCACCAGCTCGCTGCGAATGCTCTCACTCGGCGGCGCCGACTCCTTGAGGATCGACGCGGAGAGTTCACCGCCCGGGTAGTAACCGATGCCCCATCCGTCCGGCGGCTTTCGACCGGGATGAATGCATCGCAGATCGAAGGACGGCGCCAGCTCTCCATCGAACGACATCGCCAGGAAATTCGGCATAGGCAGTGCGCGCGCCGAACGCTAGCGCACCCGCATCGAGCGCGAAACGTCGATCGACAACACGCGGCACTCCGCGCGGTGCGTCATTCGGCGGCGACTGATTCGGCGACGGGCGGCGGTTCGACCCCCACCATCTCGCGCCGCACGCTGTCGCACACCGAGGCAATCTCCTCGATCACGCGCGTGAGGATTTCGTGCACGCGTTCGCCGTCGAGCGACGAAGGCGGGATCTCCGCGAGCCACTGATCGAGTGCGTGCAGCAGCGCGGCCGAGCCGGTGGTGCGCGCATCTGGACGGATGGCGACGAGGCGGTCGTACGCGGAGCACACGCAGTAGCGCACCGAGCGCGGGAACTTCGCTTCGAGGGTGAGAAACGACGCCACCGCGCTGCCGGTGACCGCGCCCTGGTTGCGCTTCATGAACGGCTCGAACCCTGATGCCGCACGAAGGAGCGAGAGCCAGAGAGCGGTTTCTTCGACCGGATGCCGGCGCGCGAGGACGGTGGCTGCGTGATGCACATCGAGAATGCGAGCGGTCTGCCCGACGCGTTCGAGAAGCACGCCGAGCCAGATGAAATCGAGCGGGGTGTCATGAAGCATCGTGCTGCGAAGGAACCCGAGCACCAGCTGCGTCGCGCGACGCACGTGGCGATAGAAGTCGTAACGGTTCTCCGCGTACTGCCGCTTCGCCGCGTCGCTCTGCACCCAGTGATACAGCTCGTTCGTCTCCTCCCACGCCTCGAGACTGATCACTTCGCGCGTCGAGCGTGCGTTCTCTCGAGCGGCGCCGATGGAGCGCTGGATCGAGCAGAGATTGTCGTCGCTCCACGTCATGTACTGCTGAACGACTTCGCCGTCCGACGAAGTCTCTTCGCCGTGCGCGGCCTCGAAACTCGATTGTTCGCCCGCGACGATGAGCACCGGGAGCCAGCACTGTTGCGGCGAGAGATCGGAGTCGAGCGCGAGGTTTCGCGTGACGAACAGCACGCGTGCGGTGCTCTCCGCCCGCTCGATGTACCGCCCGAACCAGAAGCACTGATCGGCAACGCGCGAGATCACATGGCCTCCTGTTGCTGCACCCACGTGTCCTTCGACCCGCCGCCCTGACTGCTGTTCACCACGTACGATCCCTCCACCAGCGCGACGCGCGTGAGTCCTCCCGGCAGCACCCACGGACCGTCGGGTCCCGTGAGCACGTAGGGTCGTAGATCCACGCGACGCGGCACCATCCGTCCGTTCTCGCCGTCCCAGGTCGGGCACGTCGAGAGTTCGACCCGATGCTGCGCGATGTACCGGCGCGGTTCAGCGCGCACGCGGTCGCGGAACTCGTCGCACTCGGCGCGACTCGCCTGCGGTCCCATCAGCATTCCGTAGCCGCCCGCTTCGTCGACGGCTTTCACCACGAGCTTCTCGATGTTCGCGAGCACGTACTCGCGATCGCGATCGCGCATGCACACGAAGCTCTCGACCTGTTCGAGCAGCGGTTGTTCGCCGAGATAGAAGCGGATCATCGCCGGCACGAACGGGTACACCGCTTTGTCGTCCGCGACGCCGTTCCCCGGCGCATTCACCAGCGCGACGTTGCCCTTCGCGTAGGCACGCATCAGTCCGCGCACGCCGAGCACGCTGTCGGGACGGAACACTTCGGGGTCGAGAAACGCTTCGTCGGTGCGGCGATAGATCACGTGCACGCGGCGCGGTCCGAACGTGGTCCGCACGAAGACCTTGTCGTCGTCGACGAAGAGATCAGGCGCTTGCACGAGTTCGATCCCCATCGTGCGTGCGAGGAAGCTGTGTTCGAAGTACGCCGAGTTGTAGGGCCCGGGGGTGAGTACGACGGCGGTGCTGTGATCGGGATCGATCGGAGAGACCGAACGCAACGTGCGCGCGAGTCGTGCGGGATAGTGATCGACGCGATGCTCCAGGCCGACTTCGGCGAGGTGCCGGG
>CBIHQZ010000684.1:0-4548 GCA_966212315.1 uncultured Myxococcales bacterium | reverse complement strand
TCGCGGAGGCGAAGCTTAGGACTCGTTGCCGCGGGTTCACCCGCCGGGAATCCGTCGGCAGCCGGGGTGCGGTCCACGCGCAGTGCGCTTCACCGCCGGATCGCGGCAGCCACGGCGCGCGCAAACGTCGCGTACGCCATGCCGTCGTTCGGGACTGTGACGTGCGCGTTCGACGACGACGCGGTTGCCGGGCTTTCGACCAGCGCGAGTCCGTCGTTGCGCGACGGCATCACGCGCACGCTGCCATCGGGCGCGGTCACGATCGGCAGCACGCCCTGCGACATGCCTGCGACGAAGTAACGCCCCGCTTGTTCGCGACGGAGGAACACGATGCTGCGTGCGCTCGGATCGAGCCGTGGCGCGCCTTCGACGCGTTGCCCCGTGTCGCCGACGACACCGCCCGGAAGACGGATCACGACGCTGCTGGCCTCGGGCGTTCCGGCGACGGTGCGTTCGATCCGCACGGTCACGTCGGTGAAGATGTGCCCCCCGTCCCAACGCGCATGTGACTCCGTCGGCGCGACGATGGCGACGACGTCGGACTGCGCGGCGAGTTCGTCGACGGACAACCGCGCGATCACCGTCGCGTGAGCGCGAGTGCTCACGACGGTCATCGCGAGCGAGAGCGTGAAGCTCGAGATTGCGGAGAGCGCGCGTCGCATCGGGAGATTGTAACGAAGGAATCGACGCACATCGACGGCGCTCGCGAACGACCTGCGGTCGGCCGTCCGTATGTTGTTGCGACCGCCGCAACTCGCGCCGCACGCTCGGTGACGTGAACGACGGGGGCACGACGATCGTCTTGGTGGAGGCCGCGATCGAGCTTGCGATCATGGAGTCTGCCTCCGTGAAACTCACGCTTCGCGCCGCCGCACCGGGCGGAGAACGCGAGCGCGTGTCGGGCGCGCCGCGGCGCATCGAAGTCACGTCGAACGAACAGATCGTTGTTCTCGCCACGCCCGAAGGCGAAGTGCGCGTGCCGCTCGCACGCGTGATCGGCGCACGACGGTTGTAGCAACGATCACACGCCGAACCGACGGGGCGGACTCGCCATAAGCCATCGACTCACGCGAGCCTCGCAAGGCCGAGGCAGGGGGCGCGCGGGCTTGTGGTGCGGCAATTCGAATGCATGTGAGAGCACACGCACCGAAGCAGGGGAGCCCATCTCGTCCCCGCCCGTACGACACTCGGAGGCGCCGTCGCCATGATGAGTCATCGCTGCATTTCGCTCGCTCTCGCCACCCTCGCCGCGCTGCCCCTCGGTGCGTGCGCGAGTACCTCGTCGCAACAGGAACGCGCGGGCTCGCCGTCGCGCGCGTCACACGAGTTTGTGCAGGGGCCGCACGTCACCACCGGCACGTCTGTGCGCGTGCGGCTCAGCCGTCCGCTCGATCTTTCGTCGAGCACCGAGGGCGGTGAGTTCGACGGCGTCGTGCAGGACGACCTTCGCACCGAACAAGGTCTCGTTCTCGTGCGCAGCGGCGCCGCGGTTCACGGACGCGTCGCGTGGTCGAGTCGCAACGGACGGGTCGCGCTACGTGCCGCGCAGGTGGAATCACCGGTCGGCGCACTCGAGATGCACGCAACGCTCGTAGGCATCGGACAGCCCGCCGATGCGACCGCGGGTTCGACGATCCGCACTGGCGCGCCCGACCAGTCCCGCGCATCGGTGCCACTCGCGCGCCGTCCGGGTGAAGCCGCGCCCGACGCGTTCCGCGGGCGAATCGCGAGCGACACCGATCTCACGTTGCAACTCACTCGTCCGATCCTCGCGCCGAACGCTCACGTCTACCGCGAGTAGCGACCGCACTCGACGCGCAGCCCTGCACGGCTCGGGCATTGATCGCGGCCACTGACTTCCGCCTCGTTGCGGCACGATCTCGCACAGGCCTCGCCATCATCCGGCATCGGACCAACGCATGGCGCCGACCGGCACGTCGAATCGATCGACACTCGCGCTGAGCGTCGCGCTGTCCGCGTGGGCCTGCGCGAACAACGCGCGTGCGCAATCGGAAGCGCCGAGTGCGGCTCCGGTTGCGTCCGCGAGTTCGAGCGACGCGCCGTCGTCGAGCGCCCCCGCGGATCCGCCCACCGCATCGCGCCCGCTGCGACGACTGCCGCTGCAGGGGCGCCCGATCCCCGTTCACTTCGGCCCGCGAAGCGTGCGCTACGTCCTCGACGCGAATCCGCACTGGGCGCCGATTCACCCCGCGGAATACGTGGTGACCGGCGTCGGACTCGTCACCGCGATCGTCGGCTCCGCGCTCCCGCGATACACCGCGGTGTGGCAGGGCGGCATCGTTGCCGATGAAGCGACCCGCAGTGCCCTGCGCCCGAGCGACCCCAACGTTCGCGGCTTCTTCAGCGACGTGAGCGATGTGCTGTTGTCACTGAGCATCACCTACCCGTACCTCGTCGACGCGCTGACGGTTGCGTGGTGGTACCGCCACAATGGCGCGATCGCTTGGCAGATGGCCGCGATCGACACCGAAGCGTTTGCCATCACCGCCGGCGTGCAAGCGATCGTTGCGAACATCGCCGCGCGCGAGCGACCGTACGGACGCACTTGCGGCAACGATCTCGCGGCCAACACCAGCGAGTGCGAGTTCCCCGGCCGATACCGCAGTTTCTTCAGCGGCCACACGACCGAGGCATTCACCAGCGCAGCGCTCACGTGCATGCACCACGCTCACATGCCGCTCTACGGGGGCGGAGGCGCGGAAGTCGCGACGTGCATCTCGGGCTTCGCGCTGGCCACCACGGTGGGCGTGTTCCGCGTCGTGTCCGACAACCATTACCTCTCCGACGTCGCGCTAGGCGCCGCGTTCGGCACGCTCGTCGGCATCGCCGTTCCGCTGCTGCACTACCGAGGGCACACCGCGTCGCTGCGAGCGGTCGAACCGCCGGCGCAGAACGCACGACGAAGCGAAGACTCTTTTCATGCCTGGCTCCTTCCGACTTCGAACGGCGCCGCGCTGGGAGGAATCTTCTGATGCGCACCGATCGCTCTCTCTCCATCGCAATCGCGACGCTCACCCTTGCATCGATGGCATCGTCGGCGTTCGCGCAAGGCACCCCGGTGATCGGCGGCGCGGAGCCTCCGCCACTCGCGCCCGACGGCACCGAGCAGAGCAGCACCACGGCCGCGTGGGTGCGAGGACGCGTACGTCCTTTCGTCGCAACGACCGTCGAACTCGGCTGGCTCTACGCGCGACCGCGCATCGCACTCGGCTACGGTCGGCCGCATTTCTTCTGGGGCGGGGTGGAGACCGCAACGACCGCTACCACTTCGTACGGCGCGCAATACGCCGGGATTCGCGCCCAGATTCCGTTCGTCGATTTCCGCGCCGGCGCGCGCTACACGCTGGCGTTCTCGCGCGGGTTCCTGCCGGTGCAGCCGTCGTACAACCGCTTCGACGTCGACGTCATCAGCAACACCGGCGGCGCGCGCTATCTCTCGCTCGAGAGCGAAGTCGCAGCGTCGATTCCCATTCCATCCGGCAGCGTGTTCGCGATCGGCACCCTCTACGGATACCCCGGCGGCTCTCCCGATCGAGTGTTCTTCGAAGAGAGCCTTCACGTGATCGTCAGTGGCAGTCTCTTGTGGCGCGGCCGCGTTGGCTACCTGCTCGCGCTCGGACAGACGGGCGCGGTGCGCATCGGACCGACGGTCGAACTGATGGGCGTTCCCGAACGCGGCGCGTTGATCGTGCGCGCCGGCATCGTCGCGAGCATCGTGCTCACGCGCACCATCGAGATCCTCGCGTCGATCGTTCCGCAGGTGTACGGCCCCGACAGCCTCGGTCTACTCGGTGGCGATTTCTCGCAACTCGGCCTGCGTTGGAACTGGTCCTCGGGCCTCGCCCCCGGCTACCGCTCGGTCCTCGGTCGCGACCTCTGACGCCTGATTTACGCACCGCGCGAGCGTGGCCGTTTCGCGTGTGCGCAAGTGTCTTCCGCGCACGAAAGGTCTCGCTGCATTACGCGACGGAGGGGTGCTAGGCTGCGCCGATCGTTATGTCCGATCCGCAGATCCAGCCGGCGCCGATGGCCATGCGCTGGGACACGCTCGGCACCGGCGCGGATCTTTGGGCGACGGTGGTGATGGCAGTGGGTTTCGTGCTCCCCGCCGGACAAGCCGTGCGCGAGCACTACCGCATCACGCGAACGCTCGGTCAGGGCGGCATGGGGCAAGTGCTCGGCGTGATGCTGGTCGGGAGCCCGGACCAGCAGATGTTCGCGCTGAAGATGGTGGCGCGACCGGCCAGCGTCTCGAACGACCCGGCGGATCAAGCGGAAGCCGAAATGCAGGCGAAAGCATTCGCGGCCCTGCTGCGCGGCGAGGCGGCGAAGCAGGAACTCGTGCAGCGCCACGGCGTGGCGGTCGCGCGGTTGTTCGCACTGGTGCGGTTCGAAGACGGATCGCTCGGCTTGCGCATGGAGATCGCGCGCGGGCAGTCGCTCGAGAACTTCCTCGACAACGAGATGAAGGAACGCGCCAACGAAACGCCCGACCTCGACTGGTCGCTGGTCGTGATGCGGAAGGTG
>CBIHQZ010000683.1:0-4550 GCA_966212315.1 uncultured Myxococcales bacterium | reverse complement strand
CGATGCGGTTCGCGCTGTTCGCGACTTCGAAACGCTCGCGGTTCGTTCCCCGGACTCGGGTCTCTCGCGTCGCGCCGTCGAACTCGCCGCGATGCAACTCGATCGCGACGATCCGTCGGGCACGCGTGCGAACGAATGGCTCGCATCGATCGAACCTCGCGTCCGCGCACGCGACCTCGAAGTCACGCTGCGGTGGATGCAAGCGCATCGCGCGGATATTGCGGATCGCAGCGACGAAGCGATTCGCGCATATGAGCGTCTCCTCGAGATTCCCTATCCGCGCAACACGCACTGGGACGACGGCGGATTCGCGTACGCGCAGCTACTCGTCGCGGTGCATCGCGCGGAAGATGCACTGCACGTCATCGATCGCATTCTCGCCGTGAGAGAAACCGCGGTGCTGCGCCCGGGCTCCGACGAGCGCCCGCACTATCAAGATCTCGGTCTCTTGCGCGCCCGTATTCTTCGCGACGAAGTTCGCGACCCCGCGCGCGCGGCCGAAGCGTTCCACCGGTTCTACGTCGAGTTCCCGGACTCGCGCTTTCGCGATGACGCGCTCTGGAGCGAACTCCAGTTGCGCGATGCGAACACGCAGCACGATCGCGCATGCGATCTCGCCGTCACACTCGCGCGCGAGTTCGCGTGCACACGCCACGGTCGCAACGGCGCGGAGTTCGCGCGGACGTGCGGGCGCAACGTCGCTGCGCCCGATGAATCACGCTGTCATCCGCATCGGGGCACTGCGCGCTCGTTGCCATGAACGAACGCGGCTGCCACTGCGGTTCTACTCGTCTTCTTCTTCTGCCTCGCCGCCACCCTCTTCGTCGACGTCGAGATCATCGTCGTCGAGATCGTCGGGCTCAGCGTCTGCTTCCTCGTCCTCCTCGGACTCGGCACCCTCGGACTTCAGCTCGATGCCGACGTCCGCGAGTTGTGATTCGAGCAGTTCGAAGAGCTCGTCGACGTCTTCACCACTCCACTCTTCCAGGGTGTCTCCCAGGAAGTCGTAGAAGTCGGTGTCGATGCGGCGCTCGATCTCCTCGACCTGCTCTTCGGAGAACGAATCGAGAATGTCCTCACGGAGGGTCTCGGTGTCTCCTTCATCCACCGCGTCCTGAGCGGAGACGCGGATCTGCTTCATGGCCTTTTTGTCGAGAACGATCTCCATAACGCCTGCACCTCTAATCGAACGGACGGGCGAATAGCTTGTGCCTTCCGCAATGTCAACGAACACAACGTCTCGCCATCGAGGCGCGTTCCACTCGCGGTTTCGATGATGCGTGAGGCGCGCGTTGCGTGACTGATCGCAACCAGGGACCGCACGCACGCGACGCATCACCCGACGCGTCGCGGCGCAAGCATCGTCGCATCGTCGAAAGCCCGCGTGCGGCAACGCGTTCGCTTGACCATCCGCCCGGCAGCAGTGTCCAATCTCGCGTCGATGAGTTGCAGCAATTGTGGGCGGCAGAATCCGCCAACTGCTCTCTACTGTTTGGACTGCGGCCAGAAGCTTCGCGATGCCGGCGCTCCAGCGTCCCCGCCCATCGTGGCGCAGGGCGCAGCCGCCGGGCTCCCGTCGTTCCAGAACGCGCCCATTCCGGAGACGAACCTCCACAAACTGCCGCCCGCTTCGCCCGTCGAAGTGTGCGCGCGTTGTGGTGTCGACAATCCACCCGGGATGCGGTTCTGCCGCATGTGCGGTTCGCCGATGGCCGCCGCTGCGCCACCACAACCGGCGGCGCCGCCTGTTCCGCGTACACCGACCAACTGTCCGCGTTGTCGTTCGTCACTCGATGCTGGCGCTTCGTTCTGCGGCGTGTGCGGGATGTCCGCGACCGACATGTTCGCGATGGTGAGCAACGTCGGTGCACCATCACCCGCCGCGCCGGCCGGTGCGCAACCGTTCGCACCGCCGCCGGTTGCTGCACCACCGCCGGCCGCCGCGCCGATCGCAAGCCCCGGTCCGTTCGGCGGGCCTGTTCCGAGCGCCTCGCCGTTCGGAGGCCCGCCGCCCGCAGGTCCGTCGCCGTTCGCTCCGCCTCCGCAGGCGGCGCCCGTTGCGATGCCCGTCGTCGCGCCTCCCGTGCAGCCGCCGATGGCGTCGCCGGCCCCACAAGCGCAGCAGCAGCCGATCGCGCCGGCCGTTCAATCCGCACCGCAACCCGCCCGAAACGAGCTCCGCACCGATAATTACGGCGGCGAGGCGGCTCCTACCAACGCACGGCTCGTGACCATCCTCAAGGACGGTTCCGAAGGCCCGCAATACAAGATCAACGGTCCGAGCACGGACATCGGTCGCGCCGAAGGGAACATCCTTCTGCAGGACGATCCGTATCTCTCGCCGCGACATGCGCGCATCTCGGTCCGCAACGGCCACTTCTATCTGCGCGATCTCGGCTCGGTGAACGGGATCTTCCATCGCCTGCGCGACGCGATCACGCTGCACACCGGCGACGTGATCCTGGCGGGCCAGCAGGTGCTCAAACTCGAGTTGCTGGCGGATTCCGAACTCTCGCTCGGTCCCGTGATGCACTATGGCGTGATGCTGTTCGGTATTTTCGAACTCGCTCGCTTCGCGCGACTCGTTCAGCTGACGACCGAGGGCGTCCCGCGGGATGTCTTCCATCTGCACCGCGAAGAAACCGTGCTCGGTCGCGAGCAGGGCGACATCGTGTTCACCGACGACGCGTTCATGTCGCGCCGCCATGCTTCGCTGAAAATCGATCGCGCTCAGAAGCGCGTCACATTGCGTGATCTCGGCAGCTCGAACGGCACGCTCGTGCAGTTCCGCGGCGAACGCGAGATCAACGACGGAGACCTGTTTCGCATCGGGCATCACCTGTTCCGATTCGATTCGGGTACGCGCGCCAACGGGGGACCTGCCGGTCGATGAGTGACACGAGTACGGAAACCGCAGTGAGCCAGGCGGAGCCCGCGGCAGGCGGCGTGCGGATACGCATCTTCGGGCGAACCGACGTCGGCATGGTTCGCGAGCACAACGAAGACAACTTCCTCATCGTCGATCTGACGCAGGCGATTCGTTCGGTGCGTCCCGAGGTTCGCTCGCACGCACTCGGACCGCGCGGGACGCTGTTCGCGGTGTGCGACGGCATGGGCGGCGCCGCGGCCGGCGAGGTTGCCAGTCAGATGGCGGTCGATACGATTCACGACCTCGTTCAGAACGGCCCTGCGCCGGCGAATCGCGATCAGTTCGCGCATCGCATGCAGATGGCTGTCGGCGAGGCTGGGGCGCGTATCTATCTCGCCGCCAAATCGAATCGCGCCAATCGCGGCATGGGGACGACGTCCACTGTTGCGGGCGTGTACGAGAAGACTCTGTTCCTCGGCCAGGTCGGTGATTCTCGCGCGTACATGGTGCGGGCCGGGAAGATCAAACAGCTGACCAAGGATCAGTCGCTGGTCTCGAAACTGATCGAAGCCGGCGAACTCACCGAAGCCGAAGCCGAGAGCTTCGAGCACTCGCACATCATTCTGCAGGCGCTCGGCACCTCGGACACCGTCTCGGTCGACTTGTCGTTCATGGAACTTCGTCAGGGCGATGCGCTGCTCGTCTGCTCCGACGGTCTCTCCGGAATGATCACGTCCGAGCAGATGCGTGAGATCCTCACGACGACCGACGATCCGATGGACGCTTGCAAGAAGCTCACGGACGCAGCGAACGCAGCAGGCGGCGACGACAACGTGACGGTCATCGTCGCGCGCTTCGAAGGCGACCTTCCGCCCGTCGCGCCCGGCGAAGAGGTCATCGGGTACCAGCCGTACGTGATCAGCGAAGAGATGGAGCCGGCGCCTGCTGCGCGTGCGAGCGGGAAGATCAAGGGTGCCGATGCGCCTCCGCCCGGCAAGGACGTGAAGAACGCGCAGTCGATGCGGCCGCCGCCGATGAGCAACGCGCCCGCGCCGCTGACGCCCGCGCCGACGTCGAATCGTCCCCCGGTGAGCACGTCGGACGACGACGACGACATCGCACTGCCGATGTCGAACACGCCGCGCATCGTGCTCGCGGTCCTGCTCATCGCCCTGGCACTCGGCGTGTTCGGTGTTGCGGCCTACCTCATCACTCGCAAGCCGGGGCACGCGTCGCTCGAGCAATCGGGCGCGAGCACGCACCAGCTGTACGGTTGAGCCGCCTTTCACGGGCTCCGCCGCGCGACGCGCCTCGAATCGCTGATAGACTCTGCGCACATCTCGATGATCAGACTGGTGCAGGAATTCGGGGCGCACACAGGTCGCCAGCTTTCGTTTTCACAGCCTCGGATCCGACTCGGACGCGCGCCGAGTAACGAGGTCGCGTTCGATCCGAACGTCGATCTCGATTCGTCGGGCACGCATTGCGAACTCGTTCTCGAGAACGGCGTCTGGTACGCGGTCGATCAGAACAGTCGCAACGGCACGTGGGTGAACGGTGTCCGCGTCAACCGTCAGAGGCTCTCCTCGAACGACGTGATCGAGTGTGGACGCGGCGGGCCGCGACTCCGGATCGAAATTGCGCTCTCGCAGCCGGCGGCGCTCTCGAATCCCGCGGCAGG
>CBIHQZ010000682.1:0-4559 GCA_966212315.1 uncultured Myxococcales bacterium | reverse complement strand
GGGCGACTCGCGCGTTCACGTGACGACCGGCGGGATCCCCGACGCCCCCAGCCTGACCTCGCTGCATGGCACCATTCGCGTTCGACTCGCGGGCCACTATCCGCTCTGGTTCTTCAACCGGCCGGGCCAGATGCGATTCGAGATCACCTCACCGCGTGGCGAAGCCGCGTCGTGCGGACGTGGCGTGCGGGATTATGCGCCCGTGCGCGACTTCTTCGTGCGCGTCGGCCCGGGACGCGGGCTGAGCGAGACGGTGAACCTCGCTGAATTGTGTGCGCCCGAGCAGTTCGCGATTCCGGGTGTGTACCGGGGGCAAGCTGTGTTCGAAACGCGGACGAGCGGCGATCGATTCGGACTTCAGTCGTTCACTGGCTCGGCGGCATCCGCGTACTTCTATTTCAGGATCACGCGCGGGGCTCAGCCGGGCCCGTATCAGCGACTGCCGGTTGCTGATCCATTCGCGCCCGCACCGGCGTCATCGTCGTCGCCTTCGACGCGTGACGTGACCTCGCAGCGACCGTAGACTTCTCGAAAGCGCGGGGCCGCGGACGCGATCGCGGCCGAGCGCAATACAACGGGGACCATGGCGAAGATTCTGGTCGTCGACGACCAACGAAACATGCGCACGACCTTGGCCATCATGCTCCGCGGCGCAGGGCATGAAGTGGACGAGGCTGGCGACGGCGACACGGCGATCGAACTCGCGGGGCAGGGTGGTTACGACCTCGTCCTGACCGATCTCAAGATGGCCGGGAAGAACGGCATGGAAGTGCTGCGCCGCACGCGCGAGATGCAGCCGCTCACCGAAGTGATCGTGATGACCGCGTACGGCACGATCGAGAGTGCCGTCGAGGCGATGCGACTCGGGGCGTACGACTACATCCAGAAGCCGTTCACCGAGCAGGAACTCATCGTCAAGGTCGCCAAGGCCGTCGAGAAGCGACAGCTCGGCACGCAGGTCGCGTTGCTCGCGCAGGAGTTCCGCGATCGGTACAAGTTCGAGAACATCATCGGCCGCTCGGCCGCGATTCGCGACGTGCTCGCGCGCATCGTGAAGATCGCGCCGACCGACGCGACGGTGCTGATCACGGGCGAGTCGGGGACCGGGAAAGAACTCGTCGCGAAGGCGATTCACGCCAACTCGAAGCGCGCGTCGCATCCGTTCGTCACCGTCAACTGCGCCGCGATCACCGAAACCCTGCTCGAGAGCGAACTGTTCGGTCACACGAAGGGCGCGTTCACGGGCGCCGTGCAGAATCGCAAAGGTCTCTTCGAAGAGGCCGACGGCGCGACGTTCTTCTTCGACGAGATCGCCGAGACCACGCCCGCGTTCCAGGCCAAGCTGTTGCGCGCGATTCAAGAGAGCGAGATCCGTCGCGTCGGCGACAACCGCGCGGTGCGGATCAACGTTCGTATAATCGCCGCGACCAATCAGGACTTGCACACGGCGATCGCCGAGAAGCGATTCCGGCAGGACCTGTATTACCGACTCAACGTCGCGCGCTTCATGCTTCCGCCGTTGCGTGAACGTCGCGAGGACGTCGCATTGCTGGCCGAGCACTTTCTCGAGAAGCACGGTCGCAAGATGGGTGTTCGCGCGCGGCTCGGCGAAGGCGTGCTCGACTACCTCGTGGCCTACGACTATCCGGGCAACGTGCGCGAGTTGGAGAACATGATCGAGCAGGGGATCGCACTATCGGCACAGACCGGCGTGATCCAACTCGAAGACATCGCGCCGCAGGATCAGCCGATCGTGCAGCGCGAGCGACTGCCGGGCGATCGTTCGCTGACGGGGGTGGTCGACGTCGCGGAACGCCAGGCGATCGAGAACGCACTGCGTGAGTTCGATGGCAATCGCGAGCGCGCCGCCGCGGTGCTCGGGCTGTCGCCGACGACGTTGTGGCGCAAGATGAAGCGGCTCAACATTCAGTGGCCGACGTAGGGTAGGGGGAAGTACCTCACCCCCGCTGCCGCGCGCCCCTCTCCCTCCGACGCCACCGCGCGCGCGCGATGCGCAGGCGTCGTCGAGAGAGGGGCTGAGTGAGTTGTCGGGTGGTGCGTCGAGCGAGCGTGTGTGGGCCTTGTTAATTGACAGCATGCTGTCATCGGCACGCCAGAGGATGAGTTAGTTGTCGGGGTGGTTGCGGTTGATTGACAGCATGCTGTCATCGGCACGCCGACGAACATCACCGCGGCAGGCCACGCACTTGCGCACCCACGCCACCGATCTATCCAGCCCCTCTCTCGACGTTGCCTACGTCACGCGATCGAAGCGCGGGCAACGGAGGGAGAGGGGCGCGCGGCAGCGGGGGTGAGGTCTATCCGACTTACGCCCCGTCGGGCGTGAAGTTGAACGACTGCTGGAACACCGCGCATCCGCCCCGCGGCGTTGGGAATCGCATGCGCGAGAGGGAGCCTTCGAAGCAGGTCTTGAACGTGCGATCGCGGGCTACGGCGCCCGACGTGTTGATCTGACCGACGCTGCCGTTCGGCTGGATCACCCACTCGGCGGTCACGTTGCCGCGGAGATTCGGGTTCGATCGGAGCTGCCGGTTGTAACACTCGCGGAGGCCACCGTAGTTCTGGCGAACGACCGTCGACACGCGCGGTCCATCGACGCTGCCGGGACACGCGGAGACGTAACGGTACACGTAACGAACGTGTGGCCGACCGGCATCACCGCTGGCTTCCTGCGGGCCGGCGTCGGGCTCTTCCGGGGGCAACTCGATCTGCGCGCCCACTTGCGGTCCGACCGGCTGTTGAACACCAGCGTCGACAACGGCAACCGGATGCGTCGGCTCCGGCTGCGACCCCGATCCACTCGGCTTCTTGAACGCGAAGAACAACGCTGTTCCCGCGAACACGAGGAGCAGAAGGCCGAGGACTGCGTACTTCGCATTGCCACCGCCTTGTTGCGCGGGCGGCGGGGTCGAATTGGACACCGAGATGCCTCCTCAGAACGACGTTCGTATGAAACCGGAATCGTCGATGAACCGTCGCTCGTGACAGATCTAACCCGAGCAACGGCCACGAACTATTGCACGAGCTGACCTTCGATGTGCACGGAGATCGTGAGGTCGATCTGCAGCCCGCCGACCGGAAGTGGACTGCCCGGGGCGACGTCGACCGAAGGCCGTGCGAACAAACGCAGGACGCGCGAAGTGTTCACGAGATAGTCCGACAGCGCCGCGCTTCCCGCAGCGTCGAGCGCGACGGGTTGGTCGCCGGAATTCCCGCCTGCGGGTGCTTGCAACACGGGCATCGTTCCGAAGTGCTGCACACCCGGCGACGACGAGTCGACCGCACTCTCGGGGCCCCAGAAGATCTCGGTCGGACCGACGGGCGTGAGCAGCCCCTGGTTCGTAGCGACGACGTTCGCGGACGTGATCGAGATCGCGGTCACGTGATTGCCGTACTGCGCGACAGTGGCGTTCTGGTTGAGATCGATGCGACCGGTCGCGAGTTCGAACACGAACGGATCGGGATCGCACGCGTTCGACACGCAGTGCACCGCGGGTTGCCCTGCGCCGAGCGATGGACAGTCGGTGTCGGTTGCACACGGCACGCTGCGAACCGTTCCGGTCGACGTATCTTGGAACTCCATCGGGATCGCGAGTCGGTCCGCGGTCACCTGATACGTGAACGGCCCGACGCCGACGTCAATGATCGCGGGGAAGCTGCAACTGCTGATCGAGACAGCGGTCGCAGCGAGGATCGACGACGCGGCGAGAGAAGCAAGGGAACGGCGCATGGGACCGAGCATGTCGCGAGCGCGATGGCGGTTCAACCGCTCGATTCGCGAAGCACATGCGTGATGGCGCGAAACGCAGGGGTCTCGTGACCGCCGGCATCGAATTGGATCCATGGCGGTTCGATCGCAAGACCGCCCGGTCGTCCGGGCCGGAACTCGACGAGTACTCGGCGAGCGGGCGCGTCGGCGCTCGCGTGGAACGAGCGCATGCGTCGCGCGGCGAGACCGCTTGCCTGCGCGCGATCGAGCAGTCGCTGCAGATCATGTGCGGGCCACACGAGACACGCGCGTCCGGCACGACCGAGCAGCGTACGTGACGCGATCACGAATTCCGCGAGCGGATCTCGCGGCGCCATACCACTGCGTGCGCGCTGCGCGTGTTCGTCGCGCGGCGGTGTGTGCGTCGTTGCGTCGTAGAAGGGTGGGTTCGCGACGACGAGATCAGCGCAGCCTCGGCGCGCGCGGGCAATCGAGCGTGCGTCGTGCTTGACGAGTGTGGTGCGTTCGTCGAATCCGTTCGCTGCAACGTTGTGTGCGAGGCATGCGTGATACGCATCGTCCGGTTCGACCGCGAGCACGTGTGGTGCGAACTGCCGCGCGAGCAGTGCGAGCGTGATCATCCCCGCGCCGGCTCCGAGGTCGACCGCAAATCGCTGCGCGCGCCCCGCGAACGTGGCGAGCAACAGACCGTCGACCGCGGCGCGATACCCTTCGGCAGGCTGCGTGAAGTGAACAGCGCCGCCGAAGAGTCGATCGTGCGTGACGGGTACCGGGATCAGGGGGTCGTGTACTGCCACGGGCGGATTCC
>CBIHQZ010000681.1:0-4559 GCA_966212315.1 uncultured Myxococcales bacterium | reverse complement strand
AGGCATCGTCGAGAGAGGGGCTCGAAGGATGATGCCTGATCGGTGATCAGGCGATGTGGTGGGTGCGGCGGGCCGGGTGCGTCGGTGGGTGCCGCGTGACGTCGCAAGCGGGTGGGCGAAGGCGGCTGGAGACGAGCAACGAGTGCGCTGCGTGCGTGACGCAAGTGCGTTTGCGTATCCAGCGTCTGCACTGAGTCCTCGATCTCGCTTCCAGCCCTCGACCAACGCCGTAGTCGTTCCGGCCCCTCTCTCGACGATGCTTGCGTTCACGCGTCTCGCGCGGGCATCGAGGGAGAGGGGCGAGCGGCAGCTGGGGTGAGGTCCCGTCAGCGCATCAATTCCCGCTCCCACTCAATTCGCGCGCGGTGAGAAACGCGTAGCCCACTTCGCCGGTCGGCGTGCTCACGCAATGGAGCCGCGCTTCGCCGCGCGTGAGCGTTCCGGGTGCGAGCACCGTAAGCCGCGTACCGGCCGGGAACTCGGCACTCGATCGCGGCGCTTCGAGTTGCTCGGCGACGCGAAGATGAAACGACGCGCCCGGCGTGCCCGTGCATCCGGGCATCGCCGCGGGTGCCGCAGTCGGACGCGTGGGCTGCCAGCACGAGATCTGATCGAAGCGGTTCTGCGCGCCGTTCCAGCGGAGCACCGCATGAAACGATCCACTCGCGCCCGCGGGACGATCGTCGCCGAGTGAACTACTCGCCGCCAGCGTTCCATCGGGGAGCGGCACGAACGCGGACGCGACCGCATCGTCGCCGTTGTTCGTCGGGACACGATGCTCCCAGACGTTCACCGCGGCATGCATCGGCGTTGCGGCGAAGAGCGCGATCGAGGTCCACGTCTCCGAGCGACCGTTGTCGGTTTCGTGTCCGGTCGCGACGACGGGAACGAGCGTGCGTCCGTGGAGCGCGAACAACGGTAGACACTGCACCGACTGATCGGCCGTCTCGGGCGCGAGCAGTTCCGCCGTGATGCCTCCCGGGTTCTGACGAATGAGCACGCAATGGTCCTCGTGGGTCACCACTGCGTCGGCCTGCGCGTCGCCGTCGATGTCGATCGCCGTGCGGCCGCTGAGTTCCTCGGGCGCGATCGGTCCGAGCGAAAGTGCCGCGATGGCCACCTCGCGTCGCGGCGACGGCGTGAGCAGGGCGCCGTTGCTGGGGATGGGGGCCTGCGCGGACGGCGCGGACGGCGAGGGTGTCGATGGCGCCGAAGCGATGGGCGGGGGCGGCAGAGGAACAACGTGTTCGCCTGTCGCACGCTGCGCGGGCGGGTTCGACCGATGGCAGCTCGCGAGCCCGAGCGTGCAGACCATGAAGCCCAGCGCCGTGCGATTCACAACCCGAGTGTACCGGCGTCGCGATCGCCGCGCGCCCTTGCGCTTCGAGGCTGCGGCCCGTAGATGAAGGCGCCCCGATGACGCCCACCCGCCCGCGCATTCATTTCATCTCGCTCGGCTGTTCCAAGAATCGCGTCGATACCGAGGTGATGCTCGGCGTGGCGGATCACGCCGGCTACACGCTCGTGCCGGAAGCGGGCGATGCCGAAGTGATCGTGGTGAACACCTGCGGCTTCATCGGGCCGGCAAAAGAAGAGTCGATCGACACCATCCTCGAGATGGCGCAGTTCAAAGAGCAGGGCTCGTGTCAGAAGCTCGTCGTCGCGGGGTGCCTCTCGCAGCGCTATCCGACACAGCTCGCGGAAGAGATGCCCGAGGTGGACCACTTCCTCGGCTCGAGCGACATGCTCCGCCTCGGCGATGTGCTGCGCGGTTCGTCGACCGATCGCATGCTGGTCGGCAACCCGGCCGCGTACACGATCCGCGCGACCGACCCGCGCGTGCTCTCGGGGCCGAAGCACAGCGCGTACGTGAAGATCGCCGAGGGGTGCAATCGCACGTGTTCGTTCTGCGCGATCCCCTCGATTCGCGGCAAGCAGCGCTCGCGACCGATCGATGACGTCGTCGCCGAGGTGAAGCATCTCGCCGCCAACGGCACGCTCGAAGTGAATCTCGTCTCGCAGGACACGGTCGCCTACGGGCGTGATCTCGAAGGCAAGCCGACGCTCGCGCAGTTGATCCGCGCACTCGGCGAGATCGAGCCGCTGCGCTGGATCCGCGTGCATTACCTCTATCCCGAGACGCTCACCGACGAACTCGTGGAGTTGCTCGCGACGCATCCGAAAGTCGTGAAGTACATCGACATGCCGCTGCAGCACGCGAGCGACGCGATGTTGAAGCGCATGAAGCGCGGGCACGGCGGGGATCGATTGCGGCGCGTGGTGGAGAAGGTTCGCACGCGCATTCCGGGCGTGGTGTTCCGCACCGCGTTCATCGTGGGCCATCCAGGCGAGACCGACGCGGACTTCGACGAGCTGTGCGAGTTCGTCGAGTGGGCGCAGTTCGATCACGTCGGGGTGTTTCGTTACAGCGACGAAGAGAACGTCGCGAGCCACGAGCAGGACGCGAAGGTCCCCGCGCGCACGAGCGCGGCGCGCCATCGCAAGCTGATGGCGATCCAGCGGCCGATCGCGCGCTCGAAGAACAAAGTGCGCATCGGGCAGACGCTGGACGTGCTGGTCGAGGGCGAGTCGAGCGAGCACGAGTTCGTGATGCAGGGGCGGCACGCGGGGCAGGCGCCGGAAGTCGACGGCGTGGTGTTCTTGTCGGGCGGCGATTTCGTGCCGGGCACGATGGTGCGCGCGACGATTACTCAGTCGGCGGACTTCGATCTCGTCGGCGAGGCCGAAGGGAGCCCCGAGGCGCTCGATGCGCTCGAGCGGGCGAAGACCGAGAAACCGAAGCGTCGCGTCTCGTTGCGCACCCTGGTCGAGAAGCGCTGAGACCGCGCCCTCGCGCTGCGGCCTCGGATCATGGTGAGCCCTTCGCTCATGGTGAGCTTGTCGAACCACGCAAGCGGATGAGCGCGGTTCCCGCTCATGGTGAGCTTGTCGAACCACGCCTGCGTCCGCTGCGTCCGCTTGCCGCTCGGTGACACAGACCCCTCCCCATCGCTGCGTCCGCTGCGTCCGCTTGCCCCTCCCCGGCCGACAGCCGCATTACGCGCATCGACGCGTTCATGCTGTCGGTCGAAGAGGGGCACTCGCGGGTCTCATCGCGTGTCCCTCTTCGGACGACACTCACGGTTTCGCATTGCGCAGTGTCGTTCGGGGAGGGGCGAGTGGACGCATTGAACGAAGCGATGGGGAGGGGTCTGCGGTAATGCGCAGGTCAGCGCGTTTGCGTCCCTTCGACTGCGCACCTCGCAGACTCGACGCTTCGCCCGGGATGAGCGGACGAGTGCCCGGTACGCGCGGAGGAGCGCCGACAATCACTCGCAGCATCGCAGGCTCGGCGCTGCGCTCGGTAGAGCCGAACCAGCCCGGGAACCGCAGCGTGTTCGCGGCGCCATGATCGGGTGCGAAGCGCCGGTGGCACCGCGAAGCGTGCGGCCGAGCCACGGCTGTTCGCGCGGCACGCGACGCACTTCGTTGACGCGCTCTCCGCGGTTGTCTACATACGGCGCGAGTTTCGGGGCTGCGACCTGATGCAGAACCCGCCATCGAGGAGACCATGTCGACTTACATCACGAGCGACTGCATCAACTGCGGCGCGTGCGAACCCGAGTGCCCCAATGACGCCATCAGCGAGGGCGACGAGATCTACGTGATCGACCCCGAACTCTGCACCGAGTGCGTCGGCTTCTACGACCACGAGGCCTGCCAGGCGGTGTGCCCGGTCGAATGCTGCCTCCCGGATCCGAATCACCGCGAGGACGAGAAGGTGCTCGTCGAGCGCGCCATGAAGCTCCATCCCGACGATGCCGAGCTCAAGAAGAAGGCAGCGGCGAACAACTACCCCTCGCGCTTCCGCAAGTAAGCGCCGGCCCCGCTGCGTCGCGCCCCGTGACCTCCGCGACGCGTCCCCTCCGTTCCAGCCTCGCTCTCGCGACCACAGCCGTGCTTCTCGCCGGCTGCGCGACCATCAACCCCACGCTCACACCCGCTCGCGTGCTCCGTCCCGGGCAGGTCGCGTTCGATCTCGGTACGGCCTACGCCGCACCCGTGGTGGCGCCGGCACTCACCGATGCGCGCGCCGCGAACGATGCCATCGCAGCCGGCAACGACACGCCGGCGCAGCGCGAAGCCCTCGCGCGCGGGGCGATCGCGTTCGGACAGACCCCCGCCGGGATCGGCGTGTATGCAGCGGGTCGCTTCGGATTCGTCGGCGACAACGAAGCGCACTTCGCGGTGGCGGGACGAACCATCCGTCTCGGCGCACGCCATCGTTTCTGGACCAACGCCGAAGGCAACTGGGCCCTCACGCTCGGCGTACAGGGACGCGTCGCGCCGCTCGCGGTGTTGATGGACGGCGGGCTCGGCGGCGTGTCGGTTCCGTCGTCGTGGCTCGCCGGCGGCGATGTCGCGATGTTGCTCGGCCGCACGAACAGCGACCTCTACGATTTCTGGGTGGGGCTTCGCGCGGGTTACAGCCACGCCAGCGGCTCGCTCAGCGTGCAGGGTTACAACAGCAACGCCGCGTTCGACGCGACGCTCGATCG
>CBIHQZ010000680.1:0-4560 GCA_966212315.1 uncultured Myxococcales bacterium | reverse complement strand
GTTGAATTCGAGTTCGTGCGCGAGTGCGTGGAGTGTCGCAACGTCGTTCGCACGGAGTGGCGTAGGCGACACGACGATCGTCGCAACGCGGCCGGAGGTGATGACGGCGAAGTGCGCGCGCGGATCGGCGACGTGTCGATCGAGCAGCGCGGACATTGCGAGCGCCACCAGTCGCGCGGTCTCGCTCACCTGCGTCGGCGAGTACCAGCGCGAGAACGTGAGCACGCCGTCGGGCTCGACTCGTTCGAGCAACAGCGACCATGCCTCGCGCGTGTAGAGCGTCGCTTCGGTGTGCGAGAAAGCCCCCGCTCCGGTCGCAGCCCACGTGTCGACGAGTGACGCCTGGAGCGTGCGGCAGTGCGGACGACGCGCGGCGAGTTCGCTGCGTCCGTCGCCGATGACGATGCTCACGCGCAGATCGTGAAGGATCGGTGATGCGTCGCGGAGCATGCGGACGAGGAGCGGGTTGATCTCGACGCCGAGCGCCTGCGGATGGCCGAACACCAACGCCGACGCGAGATCGCGCCCGCCGCCGACACCGATGACGCACGCGAGTCCGTCGGGACGGATCCAGTGCACCACGTTGGTCGCGTCGTAGCGGAGGAACTCGAGTTCGGAGAGGTCATGATAGAGCGTCGTGTGTGTCCCCGCCTCGCCGTCGATCTGCGCGGTCGCGATGTGCGCGGGCATCGTCGGCGTGTGCACCGAGGGCGCCCAGAGCGCGTCGCGCGCGTTCACGGTACCGGGCGGGTAGACGAAGATGTTCGAGAGCGCGTTCCAGCCCTGGAAGAACGGGACGACTTGGAGCGGAATGAACGCGGTCTTCACGAAGCGCACGCGCAGCCCGCGCTGGGCGCCGTTGTTCGCGACGCCGATGAGCGCGAGTGCCAGTGCTCCGCCGAGCGCCGCCCCGCGCATCCAACGCGTCGGCGAGGCGACGAACGCGATGAGCGCTGCGAACGCGGCGAGAATGATCAACGCGCTCGGTCCGTCGAGTGGTCCGAGGATCACGAGCGGTGACAATGCACCGAGGGCCGCCGCGACGAGATCGACCGCGTACACGATGCCCACCGGCGCATCGCTCTCGGCCATGATGCGCGCGACGATGCCGCCACCGAGCGTCATGGGAATCGCATTCGCGCCCGCCACCGCGAGCAGTGCGGCGAGCGCGGTGCCACTCGGATCGGGGGTGAGTGGTACGCACAGCGTGACGCCGGTGGATCCGACGATCGCGACCGCGAAGTACGCGGCGCGCCGCGCGATCCAGGGTCCGATCGGTTCGTCGAGTTCACGCGCACGATAGGCCTGCAGCGAGCCCGCAGTGAGCCCGAGCATCGCGATCGAGAGCACGACGAACGCGAGGCCGTACCAGGTGACGACGCTGAGCAGCCGCGTGATCAAGACTTCGTGCGCGACGATGAGCGCGCTGGTGAGCGCGAGCGCGACGAGGGCGCGTCCGCGCGAGAGACCTTCGTTCCCTGGCTTCATGGCGCGCGGACCGTACCGCATGCGCGCCGATGCCATGAAAAGGTCGACGGACTCGCTGCGCCTGGCGACCGTGCGCGCTCCCGAGACCCCACGCCGCCGGCTCATCGCGACCGCACGATGCACGGGTGGGGGCTCGCGTGAGCGGCTCGCATCAGCGCGGCGCGATGAGGACTCGGCCCTCCAGCGGTCGCAAAGTTCGCCGCACATTCGACGCGCGAGGCGCGCACCGATCCAAGCCTCGCGACGCATGTTGTATCCATCGAGCATGAAGCTTTCGTCGATGCCTCTCGCACTCACCGCGACCGTGCTCTCACTCGCGCTCACCGTCACCGCGTCGTCGGCCCTCGCGCAGCGACCCGCGGCGTCTTCCGCCCCGAGCCACGCGTCGCCGGCACCCGCCACTGCGCCGATCGATCTCGAGCCGGGCGTCCGCTTCGGTGCGCTTCGTCTCGGCATGACGAATGCGCAGGTGACCGCCGCGATGCCGGGTATTCCGCTCCGGCCCGATACGCGCGAGATCGATCGCGCCGATCACTCGATCAGCGCCTTCATCGGTCCGTTCGAGATCGTGTTCGCCGCGAGTGGCGAACTCCGAAGCATCACCGCCGCCCTCCCCGAGCTTCAGGGCGGCGTGCGAATCGGCGGGCACATCCTCGGCGCGAATTCGACGCCGGCCGCGGTGATCTCCGTGCTGCACGGCTGCCGCGCCGCTGCTCCGGTCGGTGGCGGGCACATCACGCAATGCACCGGCATCGACGTCATGGATCTCTACACCGCCGAGCGCCTGCGCCTCACCGTGCACCGCTGATCTCGGCGCACACGAAACGTCACGGCCACGGAAGCACGGTCTCGTCGCCGAATCGCTCTCGCATCCGCGCGATGTACCGCATCACCACGTGGCGTCGCGCGCCGTAGGCCGTGAGCGTGCGCTCGTCGATCAATCGGTAGCCTGCATCGCCCGCACGCGCGACCTCGTCGCGGAGCGCTTCGGGGGTGGCGCGCTCGATCGCACTCACCAACGCACGCGAGAATCGCTGCGCGCCGCGGAGCGTCTCTTCGCCCCAGGTGAGGTCTTCCATCTTCTCGGGGAACCAGCCGACGTTGTTGTCGCGGTACACGAGATGGTCGTTTTCGTCGGCGCGAATGTTCGCGTCGTTCCAACGATCTTCGTTCGCCTGCAGATAGTCGAACACGATCACCGACGAGATCTCCGCCGCGCGCACCGCATCGGCGCCGACCGGCATCGGCCCGCGCGCATCGAGCCACGGTTGCCATTGCGCGCGATGACTCGGTCCGTCGAGGAACGTCGCGCGCAGCACAGGCAGCCAGAAGATCGCCACGCCTGCGACCGCCTCGTGATCGTCTGGCGTCGTGATGAGCCCGTCGCGCGAAGCGATTCCTTCGAGCTGATCGACCCGCACCCGCCGCGCAATCGCAGGCGGAACGCGATCGGCGATGCCGAGCACTCTCGCGAGTCGATATGCCACCACGTCGTGCCGCCACCAGGTCGATTGACCCGGGATCGCCGGCTTGAATCCGACCTGCACGCCGCCCTCGAGTTCGAGTCGGTAGATCGGTGACGTGCTGCGATAGTTCCCGAGCACGCGCCGCACCGAGCGAGTGCTCATCGCGTCGGCAAGTTCGTCGAGCGACCATTCGCGATAGCGCTCGCTCGCGGCCGCATCATCGACTCGGGCCACCGGCGCATGTGCCCCTGCGGCGGGGCGCGGAAGGCGCACGTCGACGCGAAGATTGATGGGCGGAATCGGCCGCGCGATGGCCATCGGACGCGCGGTTTCGTGGGTCACCAGCGCCAGCGCGAACGAACGCGTGTCGGCCCCGCACGACGAACCGAGCACTCCCAGAAGCATCGCGATCCCGATCGCTGTCACTCGCACGCGCTCAGTGTGGTCGAGACACCGACTCGGTCTCAAGAAACCGGCCGTGGCGTTTCGCCCCTCGGAACGTTGACAGTGCGCGTCGCGGCGGCTTACCGCATTCAGCCATGAAGCTTCGCTCGCTCCTGGTGTTCCCTCTGGTAGCCGGTCTCGCGGGATGTGATCTCCGCCAATTCACCGCCGATTCGACGGCCGACATGCTTCACGCCGCGTCGCCGCAGTTCAACACCATCGAAGACCTCGAGTTCGCCGAGCAGGCCGCGCCGGGGAACATCGTGACGATGGAAGCGGTGTGGCGTGTGTCCCCGCACAACCAGGACGTGCTGGTGGAACTCGCGCAGGCGTGGACGAGCCTCGCGTTCGGCTTCTACGAAGACCACATCGAGCGCGCGCGTCGCAGCAACGACGAGGCTGGCGAGAATCTCGCGGAGCACTGGCGCATGCGCACGAAGGCCGCCTACACGCGCGGTCGCACGTTCGGCTATCTCCTCATGAACGAGCGCGTGCACGTCGACGGGGGCCCGCAGGCGATCTACCGCCAGGGAATCAACCAGTGGCGTGCGTACCTGCAGCGATTCACCCACGCCGCCGATGCGCCGGCCCTCTTCTGGACGGGCAACGCGTGGCTCTCGTACATCCAGCAATCGCTCGACGATCCGGGCGCGCTGCTCGATCTGCCGTTCGCGGTCGCGCTGATGGAACGAGTGCGTGCGCTCGACGAGCACTACTACCACGACGGTGTGCACGCCTTCTTCGGGCTCTATTACGCGAGCACGCCGCGCGATCTCGGCGGACGTCCCGATGATTCACGGCGCGAGTTCGAGACGGCGCTGCAGGCCACGGGACGACGGCTGCTCGTGTACCAGGTGATGTACGCACACGCGTATGCCGTGATGATGCAAGACCGCGCGCTCTTCCGCCGCTTGCTCGAAGAGGTCATCGCGGCGGCCGATGTGTATCCCGAGGAACGGCTGACCAATCAGGTCGCGAAGCGCCGTGCGATGCGCTACCTCGCGCAGATCGACGATCTCTTCGGGCCGGAAGAAGCAACGCCGACCGCGCCGGCGAGCCCCGCGCCATGAGTGTTCGCTTCGTCGCGAGTGGATCCATCGTCGCAGCCCTCGCGTTCGCCTCGATGCCGCATCCGAGCACCGCGCAGACGGCTGCACCCGCG
>CBIHQZ010000679.1:0-4571 GCA_966212315.1 uncultured Myxococcales bacterium | reverse complement strand
TGGTTCACGCTTCACCGACGCCGACCACCCGCGAGCGCCGCCACGAACAGAACCTCCAGCGCATCCTCGACACCGCGATGCGCATGGTCGAAAACGGCGGTCTCGAAGCGCTCTCGATCAACAAGCTCGCCGACGCAGTCGACTACACACCGGGAGCGCTCTATCGCTACGTCGGTTCCAAGGACGCCCTGCTCGCCCGACTCGTCGAGCGCATCCTTGGCGACATCGCCGCGCACATGACGCGCATGCGCGCAGGGCTCCCCGATCGTGTGTCACCACTCGCGCACGTGTTCGCGATGGTCCACGGCTACCGCACTTTCGCCGCCGCCGAGCCACAACGCTTCGGGCTCCTCGCGATGACGATGGCGGTGCCGCGCGTGCTGCTCGAGCAGGACGAAGATGCCGCGCCCGTCGCAGCGATGATGACCGCGACCCTCAGTCCGCTCGCCGAGATGCTCGATGCCGCCGCGCGCGCCGAGCAGTTGAGTGCCGGTGACGCGAGTGAGCGCGCGGTGTGTCTCTTCGCGTTTCTGCAAGGCGTTCTGCAACTTCACAAGCAGACCCGCTACGCCCCCGCGGTGCTCGACCTCGATCGCCTCGCCCTCCGCGGCACCCGCTCACTTCTGCTCGGCTGGGGCGCATCGGCGCGCTCCGTCGATGCCGCCGCCGCCCACCTCGCCACGCTCGCCGCACCTCACAAGACTCGCTCGGGAGGACTTCGATGATCATCGCTTCGACACTCATGGCGCTGCTCGCCGGGGCATTCACCTGGACGTTTCTCGAATACGTGTTCCATCGATGGCTCGGTCACGACCGGCGCTTTCGCGGCAATCCGTTCGGCGTCGAACACGTGCAGCACCACATCGAAGGCGATTACTTCGCGCCGGGCTGGAAGAAGCTGCTCGCCGCCACGGTCGTCGGCGCCCTCCTCGCACTCGCGACAGTCGCGCTCTTCGGTCGCGCGATCGGACTCGCGTACGTGGGCGGCCTGCTCGCTTTCTACGCCGCGTACGAACTGCTCCATCGCCGCGAGCACACCCACCCGGGACTCAACGCATACGGCCGCTGGGCCCGGCGTCATCACTTCACCCATCACTTCGTCGACGCGCGCTGCAACCACGGCGTCACGTCGCCGCTCTGGGATCACGTGTTCGGTACCTACCGCGCGCCAGGAACGATCCGCGTCCCCACGAAGCTCTGCATGGCGTGGCTCAAAGACCCCGCGACCGGCACCGTCCGTTCCGACTGGTCCGACACGTTCGTCCTCGCATCGTGAACTCGCCCTCCCGCCCATCCGCTCCATCCCGAACTGCATGTCCCTCTTCGGACGACACTCACAGTTGCGCACTGCGCAGTTTCGTTCGGGGAGGGGCGATTGCGCACCGACGTGAAGATGAGGGGGAGGGGCTGCGCGAATGCAGAGTCGATTGCGCACCGGCGCCAAATGCGGTCTGCGCGCATGCAGAGTCGTTGCGCACCGACGCAAGAATGCGGTCTGCGAGTCTTGAAAGCGCCTACCGCGTCGCGCCGCGCGCCCGCACCGGCGTACCCGGCAACCCGAGCGCGACGACCACCGAAAGCGCGAGCGCCATGCAATACGTCAGCACCGCCGTGCTGTGACGCATCGCCAACGCGGCTCCGTGTTGATCACGCAAGAGCACACCGAGCACCGCGATCCCGACGATGCCGCCGAGATACCGCAACGTCGATTGCATGCCGGCCGCCATGCCGCTCTGCTCGGCCGGCGCCGCGCTCATCGCCGCCGCCTGCGCGGGCGCACCCGAGAAACCCAGACCGATACCCAACAGCAAGAGACCCGGCACCGCGTCGATCGGCCGCATGAACGTTCCGAGGTTGCGAAGCAGCACCGCGCCCGCGAGCGCAACGACCGAACCACCGGCGACGACCGCGCGCGCACCGATGCGTTCCGCGAGACGCGCGCCGACCGGACTCGCGACGACCACACCCGCCATCATCGCGAGCATCACGCGCCCGACGCGATCCGAACCGACATGCCGCAGCTCGCCGAAGTACGCCGGGAGTTGAAAGAGCAGCGAGTACATCGCGAGGTTCTGCAACGCGATGATCCCGGCCCCGGCGACGAACGCGGGCACGGCAAACAAGCGCAGGTCCATCAGCGGGTGCGCGTTGCGTCGCTCCCAAAGCGCGAATGCGATCAGTGTGGCGACGCCGATCGCGAGCGGTACCGCGGCGCGCGGAAATCTCGCGCGGCTCCCGATGAGCAGCGCCACGAGACTCGCCGCGAGCAATGCCGTGCCGACCAGATCGAATCGCGGGCGCGCGCGTCCATTGGATGCAGTCGCGCCGCCGGCACCGCGTGCGAGCCACGCCGAGAGCGCCAGGATCGGAACGTTCACCGCGAAGAGTGCGCGCCATCCGAGTCGCGCGTTGATCTCGCCCCCCAGCGTCGGTCCGACCCCCGCCGCGAACGACATGATCGATCCGAGCATCGCGAACGCGCGCCCACGCCGCTCCGGCGGCAGCGCGACACGCACCAACGCGAACGTCGCCGGCGCCATCAACGCGCCGCCCGCCGCCATCGCCATGCGCGCGAGCACCAACATCGGCAGCCCGGTCGCGAGCGCGCCGAGCACGGTTCCCGCGCCGAACGCGATCTGACCGAGCGTGAGCGCGCGGCGGTGACCGAGCAGGTCGGCAACCTTTCCACCCGGCCCCTGCCCGACGATGTTGACGATGAGATAGCTGGTGACGAGCCACTGCGTGAGCGACGCCACGTCGCGATGGATCTCGCGCGCGATGGTGGGAAGCGCGACGGCGATGCTCGTCGAACCGAGCGGCATCAGGGTCACGGCGAGCGCGAGCGCAGCAGTGAGTCGCCGCGTGGCCGACGTATCCGTCACCGCATCGGCATCGTTCACCGCGACGCGACGCGCGTCGTGATCTCGCGACGCTGGAGGAGATAGAGATCGCCGGCGGCGAAGGCCCACTCGAGATCCTGCAATCCGCCGAAGTACGCTTCGCACTGCCCGGTGAGGTCGTTGAGCCGCGCGAGTTGCGCGTCGTCGAGGCACGCGACGTTCACCAGCGACGGTTCGACTTCGACTTCGCACGTCCCGCCATCGTCGGTCGCGCGAGTCGCGAGGTCCTTGGTGCCCACGCATCGCTCGAGCACGCGGCCATCACGCGCGATACGAAATCGATCGGGCGTGACGAGTCCGGCGACCACCGCTTCGCCGAGCCCCCACGCTGCTTCGATCACACGCTCGTCCGCACCCGTCATCGGATTGCGCGAAAAGAGCACGCCGGCGCATTCCGGCGCCACCAGGCGCTGCACCACCACGCCGATGCGTGGACGCGCGTCGAGTCCGAGCTTGCGTCGATACGCGAGCGCCGATTCGGTGAATGCCGACGCGCGCACCGCGAGCACGGCTTCGCGCAGTCCGTCCCGCCCGCGCACGTTGAGCAACGAGATGTGCTGCCCCGCGAAACTCGCCCCCGCGGAGTCCTCGCCGATCGCGGACGATCGCACCGCGAGCGCCGTTTCGAGTCGATCATGCAACGCATCGAGCGCGGCGTGTGCCTCGCCGTGCGACGCCGCGAGTGCTTCCACGAAATCGACCGACAACGCTGCGCCGGGCGGCACCGGCAGTCCGAAGCGTCGGGCGGCCCCCAGCTGCGATGCCTTGCCGCCGAACTGCGCGTCGTCGCGAACGTCGTCGATCGATTCGATTCCGATCATCCGATCACTCGCACTTCGCCGGTGGTGCCGTCGACTCGCACGCGCGTGCCATCGCGAAGAACCTTCGTTCCTTCGGTCGTCCCGACCACTGCGGGAATCCCGTACTCGCGCGCGACGATCGCCGCATGAGAGAGCTGCCCGCCGCGATCCGTCACGATCGCACCGAGCAGCGGCAACACCACGTTGAACGACGGCGAGGTCGATCGCGTGACGAGCACGTCACCCTGCTGGATGCGCGTGAAGTCTTCGCTCCCGCGCACGTTGCGCACGGTGCCTTCGTACACGCCGGGGCTCACAGGAAAGCCTTTCACCGACGACTCGGTGACTTGCTTCGTCGCCTCGCCGAAGATGTTCGAGATGACCATGCCGACCACCTTGGCGGGCATCACCGCATCGGCCGGCAGCCAGTCGAGCGGCGGCGGCGGCGCCGGCTGCGCGTTCAGGAACTGCGGGATATCCGCGACGGTGAGCGTCTTGCGACGATGCGCGCGTGCGCGAAGTTCATCGACCGCCGGGCCATCGCCGCCGCGCAGCATCGAGACCACTTCGGCAGGGCGCGCATCGATGGCGAGTTCGCGATCGTCGAACTTCTTCGCGGCCACCAGTCGATCGCCCGGTTTCAGCAGCGCGCGCACGGCACGGATGCGCTGGATGTCGACGTCGGGGTCGCCGCCGACTTTCAGTTGAAAACGGGTATAACCCTCGGCACGGTACCCGGCAACTTTCTTGGCCATTTCCTCGGGCGACTCTTGCGAGATCGCCCGATAGAGCCGGACGGTCTCGCCGAAGCGACCACCCATCAGCACGCAGACGGGTAGGCCGGTTGCTTTCCCCAAGATGTCCCAGCACG
>CBIHQZ010000678.1:0-4572 GCA_966212315.1 uncultured Myxococcales bacterium | reverse complement strand
TTCCATGCCGCGGGATCGCGAACCTGACCCCCATCACTACCGCCCCCGCCCCCCGGATTCCCACGCCCGATCTGGCCTGGGCTTGGCATTAGGGTCCGCGACATATGAACCAAGTGCACTCTCGCGGCTCGACGCCCAGCGCCGACCGCAGCGGGGTTTTCGCCCGCGGAACCATGCAGCAGCAGACGGTCGACCTTGCCAATCACTGGCATCAGCTCGAGCCGACGGCCGCACACGAGCCCGAGGCCGTGCGGTCGCTCCACGCGCGCGTCGCGATGCTGCTCGACGAGTGCATGACCCGCCTCACGGCGCTCGAGACGATGGCGCGGACCGAACGCGATCCGCACGAGATCGACGAACTTCTCGATGCCTCGTACGCGCTCGAGCGCCTCGAGTGGTGCGTGCTGCAGCGCGTCCCCTACGTGGAGCGTCCGCGCGTCGATGACCTCGACGCCTGATCGAGTCCGTCGTCTCTGCTCCGCGCGCGCTCGTGAGTCGTGGTAAATCCCGCGCCCCATGACATCGCCGAGCACCTCCTCCCCCACGACCATCGACCATCTGCGCGACCACGTCGGCCAGGACGTCACGCTCAACGGCTGGCTCTACAACAAGCGCAGCTCGAAGAAGCTCCACTTCCTCGAACTCCGCGACGGCAGCGGCATCGTGCAAGCCGTCGTGGTGCAGGGCGAGGTCTCCGACGAGATCTTCCAGCGCGCCGACAAACTCCAGCAGGAGACCTCGATCCGCGTGGTCGGCACCGTGCGCGAACACGGCAAGCGCAAGGGCGAATTCGAACTCGGCGTGAAGCAGCTCGATGTCGTGACGCCCGTCGCCGGCGAATACCCGATCTCGCCGAAGGATCACGGCACGGACTTCTTGATGGACCATCGCCATCTCTGGCTCCGCTCGAAGCGCCAGCACGCGATCATGCGCGTGCGCCACGAGATCATCACTGCGGTGCGTGACTACTTCGACAACAACGGCTTCACCCTGATCGACGCGCCGATCTTCACGCCGAACGCGTGTGAAGGAACCAGCACCCTCTTCGAGACCGACTATCACGGCGAGCCCGCGTATCTCACCCAGTCGGGTCAGCTCTACATGGAAGCGGCCGCGATGGCGTTCGGCAAGGCGTACTGCTTCGGCCCCACGTTCCGCGCCGAGAAGAGCAAGACGCGTCGCCATCTCGCCGAGTTCTGGATGGTCGAGCCGGAGGTCGCGTACATGGATCTCGACGGCGACATGGCGCTTGCCGAGAGCTTCCTGATCTACGTCGTCGGCCGCGTGCTCGAGAACCGCAAGGAAGAGATGAAGGTGCTCGAACGCGACACCACACATCTCGAACGCGTGACCGGGCCGTTCCCGCGCATTCGATACGAGGAGGCGATCAAGATCCTCCAGGACGCGTACGACGCGCGTTCGGCGGAAGGAAAGCTCGCGAAGGACAACGAGGGTCGCGTCGAGAAACGCCCCGAGTTCGGCGACGACTTCGGTGGCGACGAAGAGACCGTGATCTCGTCGAAGTTCGATCGACCGGTGATGGTCCATCGCTATCCGAAGGAGATGAAGGCGTTCTACTTCAAGCACGACCCGACCGACCCGCGCGTCGCGTTGTGCGTCGACGTGCTCGCCCCCGAGGGCTACGGCGAGATCATCGGCGGCGGTCAGCGCGAGGACGATCTCGCGAAACTCGAAGCCGCGATCGAAGCGCACAAGCTCCCGAAGAGCGCGTTCGAGTGGTACCTGGATCTGCGTCGTTACGGATCGGTCCCGCACGCGGGCTTCGGTCTCGGCATCGAGCGCACCGTCGCGTGGACGTGCGGTCTGCAGCACGTACGGGAGACCATCCCGTTCCCGCGCATGATGAACCGCCTCGCCCCCTGATCACGCGCTTACGCCGCACACATCGCGGCGCCTTCGCGCATGCGCATCGTCCTCGACACCAACGTCATCGTCGCGGCGCTCCTGAACCCGGGACGCACGCCCGATCTCGCCATCGACGCACTCGTCGCGGCCGGTGGCGTGGTGCTCGTCGACGACCGCATTCGCGCCGAGTACGCGGACGTCCTGGCGCGCAAGAAATTCTCGCGCATCGATCCCGCTGTGCGCGATGCGCTCATGGCCCGCATCGAGTCGCACAGCGAGAACGTCGGCGCAGTGCCGGTTCACACGGCGGCGATGATCGACGAGGACGACCGCGTGTTCGTGGAGGTCGCGATGGCGGGACGCGCGGATGCGATCGTCACGGGCAACCTGAAGCACTTTCCCGACGGAGTGGGCGTCGCGGTGATTTCGCCGGCGGTGTTGCTGGAGCGCATCCGCGGCTGACCTGCTGCGGCATTCATTCATGCGGAGCGACCCTCACCCCGGCGCGATCATCCCGCGCACGAACGCGTCGTACGCGTCCTTCATCGGCAGATCCGGGTCGGTCACCAACTCGCGCCGCGTCCCCTTCGATGGCGCACCGGTGCGCGGATCGACGCCGACCGACTCGACGTCCTTCCAGTACACGCCGATGCCGCGCTTCTGCCACGCGGGGACGTCGTTGAAGTTGATCCCGTGCTGGAAGAGCAACTCGTTGCGATCGGCGACCGACACGCCCATCAGTCGCTTCGTCGCTTCGTGATCGTCGAGCCCCTGCCCGCGCATCAGCCAGTAACAGTGCCCGTTGAGGGCGTTGCGCGCGGCGTCTTCGTGACGCCAGCGGAAGTAGTCGACCACGTCCTGCTCGGTGGGAAGCTGCGAGATGCGGCAATCGAAGGCCGCGGGTGCGCCGAGTTGCAGCGAGAACACCGCGCTCGCTTCGCCCGCGAGGATCGAATCGAACTTGCGCAGCTTGCGCCCGAACGCGCTTTCGTCGCGGCGGAACATCACCGACATCTCGTCGCTCTGCGTGTAGCCGTACACGGTCGAGAAGCCGCAGTTCATCACGTGGCGAAGCGCCGCGACCATGCAGTCACGAAAGCGTTCGTCGTACGGCGCGTCGAACTTCCGCGCAACGCGCGTGAGGTGTGAGAACGAGCGCCCGTCGATGCGCGCGACCATGAAAATCCCGGGCAGAACGCAGTGATCATGAGCGGTCTCGAAGACCCGCATGCGTCGATCGAGCTGTTCGAACTTCATCGCGCCGCGACGGTAGCACGCGCCTCTTTCGTGCTCCTGCTCCTGCCCCTTTCCTGCTCGAGCCCGTGCTCCTGCTCGTGCTCGAAACGTCCGCCGTCTCTCCCTCCCCCGCGGTCTACACTCCCCACCGAATGCTGCGCCTCCTGGCCATTACCCTCGTCACCGCGGCCATGCTGGCCTGCAGCGCTCATCCCGCCCCGATCACCCCCGTCGCCACCTCGCTCCCCGCGCCCGATCCACGCACCCTCGCCGAGACCGTTCGCACTCTCGCGCGCGAAACCGCCGCCATTCGCGGCCTCGCGTTCACACGCGACGTCCCGGTGTCCGTCCAATCGCCCGAGCAGATCACCGCTCACATTCGCGACGAACTCACCGACGAGCACGACGAGATCGAGACCGAGCGACAGATCGGCATCGCCATGGGCGTCCTCCCGCCCGACATCGATCTCACCGATGCGCTGGCGCGATTCATCGGCACCGAAGCACAGGGCTACTACGACCCGCACACCGCGAGCCTGGTGCTCTCCGCGCACGACGCGTCACTCGTCGCAACGCCCGGCCCGGCCGGACTCGATGCGCGCGCCACCGTCGTGCACGAACTCGTTCACGCATTGCAGCACCAGCACTTCCGCGCGCGCATCGACGACGACGACACGCGTTCGCCCTCGCTCAGCGACACCGCCCGCGCGCGTCTCGCGCTGCTCGAAGGCGACGCGACTCTGGTGGCGATGGAGTGGACGCAGCATCGTCGCGGTGGGCGAATCCTCGGCGCACCCGACATGGAACAACGTCTCGCGCGCTGGGCCGAGAACGCGCAAGTGCTCACCGAAGCGGATGTGCCGCCGTACCTCGTCGAGTCGGCCGAGATGCCATACGAAGCGGGCGTGATCGCGGTGGGCGCGCTCTATCGCGCCGGTGGCTTCGCGCGCATCGACGCGCTGATCGCGCGAGATGACGTATCGACCGCGGAGGTGATGCACTCCGAGCGTGGCGCCTTCGCTTCGGTGGCCGTCGCGGACGACGCCGTCGCGCCGGCGGATGCGCGGTTCACAACGGTTGCGCAACGCACGCTCGGTGAGATGGAACTGCGACTGCAGCTCGGTCGCGTGATGCGCGCGGAGCGTGCCGCGTCACTCGCGGCGACGTGGCGTGGCGATCGCATTGTCGTGCGTTCGCGAGACCGACAACTCTCGATGCGCTGGATGCTCGCGTGCGAAGACGAAGCACACGCGCGGCAGCTCGCGGAAGCGTTTGCACCACTCGTCGCGCGATGGACCCGCGACGGATGCCCGGGCCTCCTCGGCGGCGCGCCGGGTCGATGCGTCGCGAACGTGACGGCGAGCGGTGTGTTCGTGAGCGTCGTGCGCGGTGGGGAGTGACGTGACCTCACCCCGGCTGCCGCCTGAGCATTGGTCACGAATGTGTCCTCGCGCTGCGTTGGGCCCGGCG
>CBIHQZ010000677.1:0-4576 GCA_966212315.1 uncultured Myxococcales bacterium | reverse complement strand
GGTGAACGGCGTGCTGTACGCCGACACCGTCGGCCACGGGCGCTATCGCGTGTACGTCTATCACACCAACGGAGGCACCACGAACCGCTCGTTCGCGGTCGTCGCGGAGAACGTCAGCGACGAAGCCGCGACGGTCACCGTGGGTGCGACCGGCATGGCTGGCCCGTCGACGAGTTTCGTGTTCACCGGCAAACGCGCGCTCTCGCGCTACCTCGCATCGACGAACGACAACGTGTTCACGCTCGAGCCAGGTGCGCGTGTGCTCGTGAATCCGGCGCTCGCGGCCGCCGTGGTGCGCCCGGGTAACCTGGTGAACAACGTGGTGGACGTCGCAGTCGAAGGCCACGTGCGCCTGTCCGTCGTGACATACGCATCGGGTACCGACGCGCTGGCCGCCGCGTCACTCCCGGTCATCGCGAGCAGCCACCGGCACGATCGCGGCACCTTCCCCGGTGCCGAGCGTTGGATCGTTGTCGAATCACCGTATGCGTCGACCGGCGCGCAGCGCGTGCGACTCGGCACGGGCGACACCGATCCGCCCCTCGCGGGAATCGACGCCACGAGCGGCGAGCCTGCAACGCTACGCGGCAACTTCGGCGTGACCTACCGCTTCCTCGTACCGAGTGCGGCCACGACGACGCTCGGTCTCGTGTCGCGCGGTGGCGCGTGGGGTGGTGCGCTGATGAACGACGGTGCTGCGCCGCTCGAACTTCCGCGCGTTGCGACCACGGTGAATCTGAACACGCAGGCCGTGCTGCTGGCACGGGCGCCTGCGAACGAACTCATCGACTTCACGATGGCTACCGCGGGCGGCGCCAGTCTGCCGGTGGACGTCGTGTTCTTCGCGTCGCCGTAGCGCTGGGTCGCTGCGTTCATCGATCCGATCTGCACGCGGAACGATCGCGAATCGCGCGGTCGGCTGCTGAGACACGAAACCATTTTTGCGGGGGCCGTCCGCCCACCTTCTTCATCGGGAGATTTGCCGAATGACCATCAGAAAATTGGCGCTGCTGCTGACCGCAACCGCCCTCGCAGGCTGTCCGGGACGAATCGACAACGAGTCCGACGCCGCGGACGGCAGTGTTTCCGACGTGCGTGACGTCGATGCGTTCGACGGTGGCCGCGATGCTGCGCCCGATGCGCAGGCGACCGAATCCGGCACCGACACGGGCATGCCCGATGGGGCGACGGATACGGGTAGCGACGCAGCGATCGATACCGGCAGTGACGCCGGCTCGGACGTTGCGAACGACACGGGAGGCGAAGATGCCGGCACCGATGCGGTCGTCGCAGACGATGTCGCCGACGAAGCCGTTGCGACCGATGCAGCCAGCGATGCCGTCGACGAAAGTGTTGTCGACGATGCGGGTACCGACGTCGTCATCGCAGTCGATGCGGGCACCGATGTCGTCGCCGTCGACGTGGGCACCGATGTTCCCCCGATCGAGATGTGCCCCGCCGGCTCGGACGGCACGACCTGCGCGACGGGCCACTGCTGCGGCATGGCGTGCGTGAGCAACAACTCGATCGCCACGTGCGGGGCTTCGTGCACGCCGTGTGCGACGCCCGCGAACGCGACCGCGACGTGTGACGGCACCGCCTGCGGATTCGTCTGCAACGTGGGCTTCCACGACTGCGGCGGAACGTGCGTGAGCGACACCGCGGTCGCCACGTGTGGCGCGTCGTGCACCGCGTGTGTCGCGCCCGCGAACGGCGTCGCGACGTGCGACGGCACGGGCTGCGGCTTCACCTGCGACGCGGGCTACATCGTGTCGGGCGCCGCGTGCATCGCCGGCCCTGTCACCGAGCCGCGTCCACTCGCGCCGGTATCCACTGGCATCCTCGCGTCGCTCACGGTGGACTTCCGATGGGCACTCGCCACCGGCAGCACCGGCGCGCGTCTGGACATCTGCAGCGACCGCGCGTGCACGACTGTCGTTCAGACCCAGGACGTGACCGGTACGAGCGCGAGCGTGACGCTCACTGCACCCACTGCGGGCGCGTCGCGCGTTCGCTACTGGCGCTTGTACGGGCTCAACGCGACGGTGGCCGGCACGACCTCGAGCCCCGTGTGGTCGTTCACGATCCGTGGCCGCGGCACCGCAGTGCACAGCTCGTGGGGCACGGTGCCGGACTTCAATGGCGACGGTTTTGCCGACGCGATCGTCGGCGCCCCCGCGGCGAATCTGGTGCGCGTGTACAACGGCCGCGCGATGACCGCGCCGGTGTCCGCGACGGCGAGCACCGCGATCGCGGGCGACGCGAGCAGCGAGTTCGGTAACTCGGTCGCCGGTGCGGGCGATGTGAACGGTGACGGTTATGCCGATCTCATCGTCGGTGCGCCGGGCGCGGACGCCGCGTACTTGTTCTACGGGAGCGCCGCCGGATTCGCGGCGACCCTCGCGTCGGCAACGGCGGATGCAACGCTGCCGGGCACCGCAGGAACACGCTTCGGCGCGTCGGTGGCAGGCGCGGGCGATGTGAACGGCGACGGATACGCGGACGTCATCGTCGGTAGCCCCGGCGAGGCAGCCGCGTACGTGTACTACGGCAGTGCGACGGGCACGGCGTCGACGGCGTTCCTGACGCTCTCGGACATCGCTGGTTCGCGCTTCGGCGCATCGGTCGCGACCGCGGGTGATGCCAACGGCGACGGCTATGACGACGTGGTCGTCGGCGCGCCCGGCGCAGTGCGCGCGGCTGTGTATCTCGGTAGCGCGACGGGTCTCGCCACGACGCCCGCGACTTCGCTCACCGGCAACGCCGGCAGCGACTTCGGCAGCGCGGTGGCCACCGGCGGCGACGTGAACGGCGACGGCTACACCGACCTGCTCGTCAGCGCTCCGCTCGAGAGCGCGGTCTACGTGTTCAACGGCTCGAGCGCGGGCGTGCCCACTGCGTTCAACGGTGCGTTGCGCAAGGTGATCAACACGACGAGCGGTCCGGTCGGCTTCGGCACCGCGGTCGCATCCGCCGGCGACGGCAACAACGATGGATACGCGGACGTGATCATCGGCGCGCCCGGGGCATCGATGACCGGCGGGCTGGATCTCGCGTACGTGTTCCACGGTGGAGCCGCAGGGCTCGCGAACACCGCGGCGGGAAGCAGCACGGCGCACCAGCGATCGTTCTCGACGACCTATACGAGCCAGCTCGGCACCGCGGTCGGCGGCACGATGGATCTCAACGGCGACGGCTACGACGACCTGCTCGTCGGCGCACCGGGAGCCAACACGACGTATCTCTACGCCGGCGGCGCGTCGGGATTTCCGACCGCCATCACCGTGACGCTCACGGGCGGCACCGGTGTGACCACGTTCGGAACGTCGGTGGCGGCAGCGCCCACGCACCGCATGCGCCGAGGATTGCGACTGGCCTTTCGCGATTGAGAGCGCGCGCTCACTCCGTCTGAATCAGCTCCGCATCCGAGCGCTGAGCTGATTCGACGGAATCGCGCACTGTCCTGGTTCACGATGAAACGTACGTTCCGTTGCGATAGATACGCACGAGGCGTCAGCACCATCTTATCCCTTTGATTCAAAGCGAAAGATACGGCACCGAGTGGCACTCGCATTTTGTCTGTGTTTGCGAAAATCGACTCACGCGAGCTGCAATGTACGACCTCGGCACGCGGTGAAGTCCGGGTGCGTGCGACTCCTCCCAATCTGTTGCTTCGACCATTCATTGCGAGACTCTGATCGCAAATCCTTGGTAGGTAGGTAGATCGTGGAAGCGCTCAATCAGCCCAACGCAGAGACGGGTGTCGCGGATCTTCGACGGCTCGGTCGATACACATTGTTCTATCGAGTCGCGCAAGGAGGAATGGCGTCGGTCTATCTCGCTCAGCAGCGCAGTAACGAGTATTTCCAGAAGTGGGTCGCGGTGAAAGTGATCCATCCGAAGATGGCTTCGGACCCGAAATTCGTCTCGATGTTCATGACCGAGGCGCGTCTGGTCGCGCGGCTCGATCATCCGCACATCTGCACCGTGTTCGACTTCGGTGAGACCGACGGCACGTACTTCCTCGCGATGGAGTACCTCGACGGCGTGCCGCTCAACGCGCTGTTCGACCGCGCGTTCCGCGACGGCAAGCGCCTCCCGCTCGGACTCGCGGCGCGCATCGTGGCCGACGTTGCGGCCGGCCTCCACGCCGCGCACGAACTCCGCTCGCCCGACGGCACCAACGCGGGCGTCGTGCATCGCGACGTGTCGCCGCACAACATCTTCGTACTGTTCGGCGGGCTCTCGAAGATCGTGGACTTCGGTGTCGCACGCACGACCGACCAGTCGATCGGCGAGATGACCACCGGCTTCGAGATCAAGGGCAAGTTGCAGTACATGTCGCCCGAGCATCTGCGCAGCACCGGGCTCGACCGGCGCGCGGACGTCTTCGCGCTCGGCGTGGTGCTGTGGGAGATCACGACGGGTCGCCGGCTCTTCAAGCGTGCGAGCGACATGGACACCATCGTCGCGGTGCTCCAGGAGCCGATCGCATTGCCGTCGAGCGTGGTGCCGGACTACCCCGCGAAGCTCGAACGCATCGTGATGAAGGCGCTCGCGCGCAGTGCGTCCGACC
>CBIHQZ010000676.1:0-4582 GCA_966212315.1 uncultured Myxococcales bacterium | reverse complement strand
GAGATCAACAGGATCGGCGGGGACATTGTCCTGCGAGCGAACGAGCAGATCGATGATGCGCATGCGCGCGGCCTGCGCGTGTTGGCGATAGCGCGCAGTGTGCGCAGCGGCCTGGCGGGAGAACGAGGACCAGGCGGCGAACGTGCGAACGACGAGCACCGGCGCGGGTGAAACGCACGGCGCATAGAAGTCGTGCAGCGCGACGTCGTGGCCCGCTGCATCGGTGAAATGCAGGTCCGCGATCGTGTCGCCGATCTGGAGGCCGAACGGACCGTCGGGATACGTTGCGCGTGCGTCGACCGAACATGTCGCAGCGTCGCGGGCGTCGGAGGTCGATGCGTCGGTGACGACGTCGTTCGTGACGGCGTCGATCCCGGCATCACGCGGTGGCGAAGGATCCGAGCACGCGGTCGCAAGCGAGCCGAATAGAACGGCAAGGCAGCAGAGAGAGCGAGATGGAACCGCGCGCATCGAGTCGGCGAGTCTAGCGGGCTCGCGCTGCAAGCACACGCGACGAGCAACTACCTCGGCTGTGTTCTCGGGCGATGGCCGTCGCAGGGGAAGCGTTGCCGTGGCTTCATCCGCGAGACATTGCGCGCGATTCGTACGCGCCGATCATCTTGCTCAACGCCGCGCTCTGCTGACGCGTGATGCCGCCGGGCTCGCCTTCCGCGCCGAGCATGTCGATCGCGAACTCGTAGTGCTCTCGCGACGGAATCCGTCCGCGCTCGAAGATCTCCGCGAGCAGATCACGTCGCACGTACGGCAGCTTCGCCTTCGCGATCGCGCGCCAGAACGCGTTCACGTCGGCGCCGTGTGACTCGTTCCACTCCGTGAAGAACGCTTGCTCGAGATACTTCAGCGCACTCGCAGTGCGCACGTGTCCGCGCCGTATCGATTCGACGTCCTGCCACGCCGCCGCGCGCGACGTGACATCGTCCCAGTCACCGTGCGTCCAGCGTTTCGCGTCGATCGCATGCGCGATCTCGCGTGCGTGCAGGAACGCATCGGCGCGGGCAACGAAGGTCGCGTTGGCAGGACGCACCGCGCGACCCGCAAGGGCGCGATCGGCATCCCTCAGTGCCTGCGCGTAGTACGCGAGCTTCTTGTTCTCGCGCGTCGGATCGCCGATCAACTTGCCGAGCCGATCGATCCGCGCCGCGAGCGATGCAGCATGATCGACCGTCGCCGTCTTCGGCTTCACGAGCGTCTTCTTGGTCGCCACGTCCGCATCGTGCTGGGACCGGCGCGACGATGTCCACGCATTCGTGACGCGCCCCGATCGACGCGCGCCGCGCCGCTCCGTGCTCGCTGCGTCATGAAGCGGTGCGCGCGGCCCCGCCGTGTCGGCCCCACGTCTGCACCTCGTCCCGTCACGAGCATCGCCACGCACGTTGTGCTCAGCGATGGCGCGCCGCGCTTCACGAAGAAGAGGAGATCCATCATGCGTTACACCCTCGCGCTCACGATCGCCGCCGCAGCAACGTCGGTCGCATCGATCGCTCATGCACAGCAGCAGTACGGCTACTCGCTCGCCGAACATCACCGCGGGTTCCACGATGGCAGCGGCATCGAGATGGCGATCCACGGCGGCGGCGGCGGATTCCTCAACGACTCGTCGACGGCATTCCGCGATCAGCCGCGCGCGCAGGACCACCTGTACTGGCCGGGTTTCGGCGGGCAGACCGAGATCGGCTGGCGCTTCCGCAGCTACGTGTCGCTCACCGGGCACTTCACCTATCAGAACAACCAACCGCGCGATCTGCCGCTCGGCACCACCGACGGATGGGCCAATTCGTATGCAGTCGGCATCAACCTTCGCGCTTACATCGGATCGATCCTGCACATCCGCGTCGTCGATCCGTGGGTCGCGGTCGGTTTCGATCCATGGGCCGCCGTGTATGCGGGACACGCCACGCCGCTCGGCAACGCGAACAATCGTTTCACCGCCGTCGCCGTACCGATGTCGATCGGCCTCGACTTCAACATCGTTCGGCAAGTCGCACTCGGCGTGATGGGGCAGGCCTCGCCGTGGTTCGCGTGGGAAGGGTGCAGCAACCTGCCGACTCGGGCCGAGGTCTGCACGCGCGATGGCCTCGCGAACAATTGGTACGGGTTCATCGGCGCCACCGCACGGTTCACCGTCACGCGGTGAGGGCCGCGCGCGACCCCGTCCCCCACTTGCGCAGTCTTCTCACGCACGCCACGTTCGCGCGCGATGAACATCATTCTCTTCGGCGGCACCGGCATGGTCGGCCAGGGCGTACTTCGCGAAGCGCTTCTCGATCCACGCGTCGAACGCATTCTCTCCATCAGTCGCTCGTCGATCGGACAACAGCACCCGAAGCTCAGCGAGCGCGTCCTCCCGAACGTCGGCGATCTGTCGTCGATCGAGTCGGAACTCTCCGGCTACGACGCGTGTCTGTTCACACTCGGAACGTCGTCGTTCGGCATGAACGAAGCGGACTATCGCAAGATCACGTACGACCTCACGCTCGCGGTGGCGAACACGCTCGCGCGCGTGAACCCGTCGATGGTGTTCGAGTACGTCTCGGGCGCCGGGACCGATAGCAGCGAGAAGGGGCGAGCGATGTGGGGACGCGTGAAAGGCGAGACGGAGAATCGCCTTCTCGAGATGCCGTTTCGCGCGGCGTACATGTGCCGTCCCGGCTTCATTCAACCGATGCACGGCATCAAGTCGCGCACGCGCCTGTATCGCGCGCTCTATGGTTTCGGGAGCGCGCTCTACCCCGTGCTGAAGGCGATCGCGCCGCGCCACATGATGACGAACGAAGACGTGGCGCGCGCGATGTTGCAGGCCGCGGAGCACGGAGCCCCGAAGAAGGTGCTGGAGGCGCCGGACCTGCTCGAACTCGCGAAGGCGCGGACGGCGTAGCGCGAGCGCGTGGTTCGAGCGTGTTACGCGCTAGCGACCGTTGGACTGCCGCGGGACTTGAACGGCGTGATCACGGCCGCCTGATTCGTCGCGGCCACCGCGATCGGTGCGATCGGGGCGCGCGTCGTTGCCGCGGGTGTGATCGGGTTGATAGCGATCGCGCGCAACCGGAGGTGCAGGCGCGCGCTCGGCGTGGCCGTCGGCGAATGCGCTGCGAGGTGCGACGAAAGCCCAGAGAAACAAGGCAGAGACAATCGCGAGCGAGATCTTCATGGGGTCGAACCGCCTTTCGCGCACGGGACATCGCGAGACGCGTGCCAGCGATGCAGCGACGGAACCGCTGCGATTTTCGGTGCGCCGTTCGGCGACCGTTAGAACACTGACGCGTGTTCGCGCGAACCCGCTCTCCCGCGCAGTCCGTTTCGTTCGTCAGCGCACACGACCGTTGCGTCGTGGACCCATTGTGCAGAGACGCACGGCTTCTCGGGTGTCAGAGCGATCGTCGATGGCTCGTCGCCCCGGAGACTGCCGCGTCGGAGTCGCCTGACAACGCGATATAGTGGCTCGCAATGTCGGTGCTGGTCGCTTCTCTGCTCGTGATCGCTTCCCTCTTCGTGTTTCCACGGGGACGCGAGCAAGCAGTGCGCGACCTCATCGGAGGCAGCGAGCCGATCGAAGGCTGCCGTTGGACCGGTGCCCAGATCGAACGCTACGAGGCAATCGCACAGTACGCATGCCCGTCGGGCACGTTGCGCGCGCATCTTCGTCACCCCGACGCTGCCGGCAATGCATCGTTTCGTACCGCGCGTTTCGCCGTGGCGATCGAACCCGAGAACGCGGACTCCGCGCGATTCGCGCAAGTCCTCGAGTCGCGGATCCGTGCACGCGGGTCCACGTGGCAATGGACGACCGCGCGCTTCAGTGACGCTCGACCCCCCGACGTCGAACGCGTCCTTCCATGGCGCTGGATCGCGGGCTTCATCGGGCTCGGCGCACTCGCCGTGTGGCGGGCTCGTCGCGCCTCGACCGACACGCTACGCGTGACCTTGCCTGCGCTCGCGGGACTGGTCGTGGCGACCTGCGTACTCAGGCGTCTGGCCGTTCCGCCGGCATGGTTCCATCAGAATGGCCAGGGGCCGCAATGGCTTGCCGGACTCGATGCCCCGAGTACCTGGTATTACGGGCCCGGCTTCGGCGAGGTGTTCCAGCCAGTGCATTGGTTCGCGGCGTCGAACCCGATCCCCGCGTTGTTCTTGCAACAGGGGCTGCTCTCCGCTGCGGCGGTCGCCGCGTTATGGATCTCGGTGCGACTCACGGGCGCAGCGCGGCCGATCGCGTGGGCCATGGCGTTCGTGGCGGCGGTGGAGCCCTCACTGGTCCGGGCTTCTGGAAGCGAGTCGTACTTCGCGACGACTCATGCGCTCGTCGCCCTCGCGTCGGCGACGCTGGCATTAGGTGCCGAGATGGACGAAGCGCCGTTCCAGTTCATGGGTGCGCTTTGCGCGGCATGCCTTGCGGGCGAAGCCATGCGAGTCCATCCGTACGCATTCGCCGCGGCCCCGGCAGTGGCGGCGGTGCTTCTCGCACATCGCCGAGCGAGATCGCTCGGACGCGCTCGGGTCGCGGCCCTCGCGGCAACCTTCCTGCTGGCGCTCCTCGCGCTCGAATCGTTCGGCGCCTATCAAC
>CBIHQZ010000675.1:0-4583 GCA_966212315.1 uncultured Myxococcales bacterium | reverse complement strand
CGCGAAGTCCCTGGTGCCGGCGTTGCCCACGACGTTCGACATCATCATGGAGAACTGCCTCTCCGAGAATCCCGACGATCGCTTCGAATCGGTCGCCGAGATGAAGGGCGCGCTGGCATCACTCGTCGCGCCGTCGATCGCGCCGCCGCCCGCGTCCGAGGGACTCGATGTGCCGGTGGAGTTCGACATCGACGTCGATCTCAGCGGGATGAACGCCGCGCCGCCCGTGTCGTCACCGTCACCCATCGGAGCACCGCAGATCGGTGCGCGCATGTCGATGGTCGAGCCGATTTCTGCGCCGGTCGATATGCCGCGCGCGAGCAGCGTCGATCTCAAGGGGCTGCTCGACGAGGCGACCGCCAACGACGCCCCGCGCTGGATGTTCGTTCGCAACGGACTCGATCACGGCCCGCTCTCGGCGCGTGAACTCATTCAAGCCATCGTGCGGAACGAAGTGTTGGAAGACGACGTGGTCTTCAACATGGACAGCAACGATCGCCGCAAGCTCACCGAATGGCCGCAGTATCGCGAGTTCGCCGAACAGGCCCGCGACAAGCGCCGTAAGGATCAACACTCGCGCGAAGTGAAGAGCGCGATCGCCGAAGAAGGCGTGAGCACCAAGGCCAAGGGCGCGGTCGCGGTCGCACTCGTCATCGTCATCGCGATGCTCGGCGTCGTCTATTACAAGACCCTCGGCCCGGGCCGCAGCCTCGAGCGTCGTCAGGCCGAACTCGAGTCCGCGCTGGCGCACGGGCAGCTGCGACTGCAAGAGGGCGGGCTCCAGGTGCTCGACACCACGCCGCCTCCCACCGCGCCCGGACATCACGGTGGTGGCGGTCACGGTGGCGGTGGTTTCGCCGGCTCGTACGAAGCCGCGATGAATACGCCGATCGAAATGAACTTCGGTGGCTCGGGGCCGTCGGGAGGAACGCTCAACGACCGCGAGATCTCGGCACCGCTCAACGCCAACCTGCAGCGCTTCGGTTCGTGCGCGACGGCTGAAATGGCCCGCGGCGGAAGCGTACGCCAGGTGCAGATGCGCATCGCGGTCGGCGGCACCGGCGCCCCTATCGGCGTCACCGTCGTGAGCGGCTCGGGCGCGTTCAAGGGCTGCGTCGGCGGCATCGTTCGCGGGTTGCGTTGGCGCGCATTCGGCGGCCCCCGCATCGGCTTCGCGTGGGGATTCTCGCTCCAGTGATGCGGGCAGCGGGGAGAAACGCGGGTGCGACCGTCGCTGCGGGCATCGCGCTCGCGTTGTCGGCGTGCGCAGAAGTTCCGGTCGTCCAGAACGTTCCCGAACGCGAAGCGAATCACGTCGTCGCCGCACTCGATCAAGCGGGGATCGCGTCGCAGAAGGCGGCCGAAGAAAGCAGTGGCACCGGGGGTGCGGCATTTCGCGTGAGCGTAGGCGCCGACGAGGTCGCCCGCGCGGTGGCGGTGCTGAATGCGAGCGGGCTTCCGCATCGCGAGGAACCCGGGTTCGCGGAGACGTACGGACAGGCCTCGCTCGTTCAGACCGCTTCCGAAGAGCGGGCTCGCGCGGGGCAATCGATCGCAGGTGAACTCGCGCGGACGATCGAACACATCGACGGCGTTCTCGACGCGCGCGTTCACATCTCGCTGCCCGACACGCGTGACGTCCCGCTCGATCCTGCGGTCGTCGTGCATCCGTCCGCGAGCGTGCTCGTGCGCTACGCCGGTGCGCACGCGCCCTACGAAGACGACGCGCTGCGCCGGCTCGTCGCGGGTGCGGTCAATGGCATGCGCGCGGAGGACGTCGCGATCGTCGGGCTCGCGCGACCGTTGCCGCCGTCATCCAGCGAAGCGCGCCTCGCGTGGGTCGGACCGATCGCCGTGGCTCGCGGTAGTCTCCCGACGCTACGTTGGGTCATCGGCGCGTCGGTCGGCGCGAACGTGCTCCTCGCAGCGGGCGTGATCTGGCTCTCGATGCGCCGCCGAAAAGAAGAACAGGCCCCTGCGTCGAACGGCTGATCTCGACGCGCTTTGCAGCACGGGAGAGATCGCTCATGAGCAATTCGTTCGACGACGTCACGCGTTACTTCCAGACCGCCGCCGAGACGATCGGCCTCACGCCCGAAGTGTCGGAACAGCTCGCCACACCGCATCGCGAAGTGCGCGTCGAGTGCAACATCCGGCTCGACAACGGGCTCATCGGCACGTTCACGGGATACCGCGTTCAGCACGACAACTCGCGCGGTCCGTTCAAGGGCGGGCTCCGCTTTCATCCCGACGTCGACATGAACGAAGTGAACGCGCTCGCGTCGCTCATGACATGGAAGACCGCGGTGGTCGGCATTCCGTTCGGCGGCGCGAAGGGCGGCATTCGCGTCGATCCTGCCAAGCTCTCGCCGGGTGAACTCGAACGACTCACGCGCAAGTTCGTCGCTGGCATTCACGACTTGATCGGCGACTCGGTCGACATTCCCGCCCCCGACGTGAACACCAACGCGCAGGTGATGGCGTGGATCATGGACGAATACGCGCGATTTCATGGGTTCCGCCCCGGCGTCGTCACGGGCAAACCCGTCGATCTCTTCGGCTCGGTGGGACGCGACGAAGCGACGGGACGCGGCGTGATGATCGCGACCGAGGAGTACCTGAAGACGATCGGACGCTCACTCGCGAACATGACGTTCGTGATCCAGGGCTTCGGCAACGTGGGCGGACACGCCGCACGATTGATCAGCGCCGCGGGCGGAAAGATCGTCGGCATCGGCGACCACACCGCGAGCTTCTACGACGCTGGCGGTCTCGACATCACGGCCGCCCTCGCCCACAACCGCGAGCAACGCGCGCTGCGAGGTTGGACCGGCGCGAAAGAAGTCACGCGCGACACGATTCTGTTCCAACCGTGCGACGTGCTCATCCCTTCAGCCCTCGGTGGCGTGCTCACCGAAGAGAACGCCAACGCGGTGCAGGCGAAGCTCGTCGTCGAAGGCGCGAATGGCCCGACGACCCCCGAAGCGGATGCGATTCTCCGGTCGCGCGGCATCACCGTTCTCCCGGACATCTACGCCAACGCGGGCGGCGTGACGGTGAGCTACTTCGAGTGGGTGCAGAACATTCAGCAGTTCTACTGGGACGAGACGCGAGTCCGCACGGAACTCGAACGCGTGATGCGCGGCGCGTTCGCGGGGCTGGCCGAGGTAGTGAAGACCCGCAAGGTCGATTGGCGCACCGCCGCGTTCGTCGTCGCGATCGATCGGGTTGCACGCGCGACTTCGTTGCGCGGCGTCTGAGCGATCACGGACCGCCGTCGATACCCGGCGCGGTCCACTGCCCATCACCATCGAAGTCCACGTAGATCGGATTCACGAGCGCGAGCGATTCGAGCGGGCGCGCGTGGGTGCCGGCGAGATCCGAGAGCGGATCGGCCGCGCGCGTTCGCACGACCACCCATGCATCGCGCGTGAGCGTCACGTCGATGTCCCACGACTCGCGGCGCATGCCGTTCTGCGACGGCGCGAGGACGTCACGCGCCGTCACCACCTGGCGGTTCACGACGACTTCGATGCGATCGACCGGCGTCCAATCGACCACCTGCAAGTCGACGTGCACCGTGACATGACCGCTCGTCGCGCGCGCCAGTGCACCGGGACGCATGCCACCGATGTCAGCGCGCAAGAACGGACCCGAGGTCACGAGCGCGTCGCCTGCGAGGATCGCGGTTGTCACCATCGCATCGGTCACGCCACTCGGGTCGTCGTTCGGCACGCGTAGATAAGTGCGCGGCCACCCGGGCGGCGTATGCGCTAGCCGATGCGTGTCCGTGTTGCCCATCGCAGTCGCGCCGCGACCGAGTTGAAGCATCGCCATCCATGCGTCGATCACGCCGTCGGGCGACACGAAACCAGCGGCCGTTTCGTCGAGCGTGTGGCTGTTGAACACCTCCACGGCATCGAACTCGGAGAAGATCTGCGTCGACGACATGCCGCTCGACGGGTCGAATCCAGCGACGGACCAGTAGCCGATCGGATGATCGTTCCAGAGCGGGTGATTCAGTTGGATCACCGCGTTCGGCGCGACGCCGCGAGCACGCGCGACGATCTGTGCGACGGACGGTTCGTCGTGCGTGAGATCGGTCGCAGGGTTCACGCCCTCGGGCAGCGGATATGCGCCGAAGTGCCCGAAGCCATCCGCCGTGATCTCGTCGCCGGGCATCCAGTGAATGAAGTTCCCGAGACCGAGTTGCGCGATCGCGGGGCGAAAATCCCCGAGCGCATCGTGGTCGGTGCTCGCGAAGACTTCGACGCCTTCCACCGCGAGCGACAGCACGCGCTGGTCGAGCGGCACGTCGCTGTCGAACGACGGCGCGGAATGCACGTGGAACTCGCCAGCGATCTCCCCCGCTGTGTCGATCACGCGCCGCAATTCGCCGCGAAGTATCGCGCCCTGCATCGGCCGGATCGTGACGCGCCCGAAGTCGAGGACGCTGTATTCGCCGCCACGTGTCGCGAGCACTTCGTATTCACCGGGCGGCAATGCGATGCGTGCGCGACCTCGCGCCATCAGCACCCAGCGCCCGATGCCGAGTGCCCAGTCGTCTTCGTCGAGCCACTCGC
>CBIHQZ010000674.1:0-4584 GCA_966212315.1 uncultured Myxococcales bacterium | reverse complement strand
AGCGACAGCATGCGGATGTAATTGCGCTGATTGCCCGGGTGATTGGCGAAGCTGCTGTGCCGTCGCGCTGCCGTGCGCAACGCCGCGCGATACGTACTCGGGGCCCACTGCGCGGCGCGATCGATCCACGTGCCGTAGCCCTTTGCTTGCTCGGGACCGCCGTAGAACTGGTGCATGTCGCTGTCCCAGACGGGCGAGACCTGCCAGCCGTCGTTCAGGAATCGCAGGTAGACGTTGATCCCGTCGACCATGTTGTTGCCGTTGCTCGCGTCGTCGTCGCCGCCGTTCACCTCGAGCAATTCGGTGTTCGGGTGGTTCGACGGATCGGTGTCGCGATACGCGGAATCGTCGTCGTTGTACCAGGCGGTCGGCCCCGACGGATGCGTGATGATCGCGTAGGCGCTCGTGCGCGCGAGATCGCGATGGTAGGCCGGCCAGCTCGTATAGCCTTCGACGTTCAGCACCTCGCCGAATTCGTCGCTCGCGATGTCGTGCACGATCTGATGCCACGCTTCGTAGACGTGGGTGCCGTTCGCGCGTGTGTAGCCGAGTCGATACTCGACGCCGCATCCGGCGAATTGATCGGCGTCGGTCGCGTCGCGTCCGCGGGCGGTGCACACGTCGAACTCTGCCGCCGACACGCCACCCGAATTGGCGGGCGTGCGTGCGTGGTCGGTGATCCAGACGAAGTCGGCGCCGAGGTCCTTGGCGCGGTTCATCATCTCGAGCGCGGGGTGAGTGCCGTCGCCCGAGAAGTCCGAGTGCACGTGGCCGTCGCCCCAGATGGGATCGGGCGCGGTGGCAGGATCGATGACTTCGGTGTTCCACCAGAAGCGGCGCGGACCGAGGGCGTCGGTCGCTGCATCGGTCATGGCGGCATCGGATGGCGCGGCCACGTCGGTGCTCGCATCGTCGATCGGCATCGCGTCGAGCGCAGGCGGCGCATCGGTGCCAGTGTCGAATGCGTCGGTGGACGTCGCGATGTCGAGCGAGTCGGCAGCGTCGGATCGAGACGCGTCCATTGCCTCGCGCGGTGACGAGCAGGCGGCGAGGACACAGACGATCGGAACGAGGGTTCGGTAGGTTGTCATGGCATCGGCTCGCGTCGAAGTGGAGCGGTCACGGTGCCAGACGCCGAGGGTTCGCGAAACCGCCGACTCACTTCAGGGGGCGGAACTCAGGGACTGGAAGCGCGTGCTTCTTTTCGCGTCGCGCAGCACCACGCGCGTGCCGCCCGATGGCGCGAGAGTGATTCCGCGGCGCACGACGCCGATCGGTCGTTGGTCGGCGAGACGAAGCTGCGCGTGCGCGAGGATGATTCCGAGGACGACTTTCATCTCGTAGAGCGCGAAGGCCATTCCGAGGCAGCGACGGATGCCGCCGCCGAACGGGAACCATGCGTACGGGTCGGGCTTCACGCCGACGAAGCGGTCCGGTCGAAAGCGATCGGGCTCGGGATACAGGTCGGCACGCCGGTGGACGAGATGGATGCACGGCGTGAGAAACGCGCCGACCGGCACGTCGTAGCCGGCGATGCGATACGGCTGCTGCACGCGGCGCACGACGTCGGGAATGATCGGTCGCAAGCGGAGTGACTCCTTCACGACTGCATCGAGGTACTCGTTGCGAACGAGCGCCGCGATGTCGATCTCCCCGTTGGCACCGCGCACCCTCGCGAGTTCGTCGTCGAGGCGCGCGGATACTTCGGGTGTGTCGAGGATGCACGCGAACGTCCAGGCGAGCGCAGTGGCGGTCGTCTCGTGGCCGGCCAGAAGCATCGTGAGCAACTCGTCGCGCAGTTCGTCCTCGCTCATCGCGCGGCCGTCCTCGTCGCGCGCGGAAAGGAGCAACGAGAGAATGTCGGTGCGCGTCGGATCCGGCGTCGCCATGCGCGCGCGGAGGATCTTGCGAAGCTCGCGGTCGACCGCTTCGCGACGGCGCACGAAAGCGCGGTACGGGCTGAGCGGGAAATCGGCGTATTCGAGCGGGAGAAACGTGAAGATCGCCGGCGGCGGCGTGAGGTATTCGGTGAGCAGTGTCGCGAGCGCGTCCATCTGCGCGCCTTCGTCGAGACCGAACACCGCACGCAAGATCACCTGCAGCGTGATCGACTGCATCGGCCCGTGAATCGAGAACGGCTCGCCGCGCGGCATCACGCGCAGCGCGTCGCGCGTGATCTTCGCCATCAGCTCGGCGTACGCGTGCATGCGCTCTCCGTGCAGCGGCGGGAGAAGCAATCGGCGCTGACGCAGGTGCGGCTTTCCGTCGAGCAGCAGCACCGAGTTCGCCCCCACGATCGGTTCGAGCAACGCGTTCGCCTTGCCGGCGTGGAGAGTCTCGCTGTCCTCGGTGAACACCTGTTTCACGAGCGCGGGCGATCCGAGCATGACGTATTCTCCGAAGCTCGGAAGACGCACGGTGAACACGTCGCCGTACCGCCGCGCGCAGGCGTCGAAGAACTCCAGCGGACGAAGGCTGAACTGCAGCAGCTGGACGATCGACGGTGTGCGCACGACGGGCGGGCGTTGCATGGCGCCGAGTGTAGGGCCGGCGGGTGACGAATCGAGATCGTGTCTCGCTCGCGTCACCGGCGCGGTCGCACCGCCGAAGCACGAGTCACCGACAGATCGTTGGCGCGACGTCGAGAGCAGTTCCTCGAAGTTGCAGCCCGGCGATGTCCGACTTCGGGAGGATCCGAAGCGAAGCGGCGGGTGCGCGCACTGCGAAGCGTGTTCGTTCGTCCATCAGCGCCCGGGTTCGCCAATGCGCAAAGCACATCGCTCGAGGTTCCGTGGCTTTGATTTCATCGCATCGATCGTCGACATTGGCGGGGTGCTCAACCTGACGTTTCGCGCGGTCCACGTACTCGTCCTTGCCGCTGCACTGACGCTCGCCGCGTCCGCGTGCGGCATGCGCACGAACCCCAGTGACGGGGGCGACGTACTCGATGCACGAGGCGACGGTGCGCGCAGTGACGCCACGACGCCCGTCGACAGCGGTTGTCGCGTGGGCCAGATCGCGTGCGGCGCGAACTGCGTCGATCCCCTCACCGACCTCGCGAACTGCGGGGCATGTGGAAATGCGTGCGCCGCCGGGATGGTCTGTTCGAACGGCGCTTGCAGCGGAACGTGTGGCGCCGGGCTCACCGTGTGCGGAGCACCGCCGCGCTGCGCGAACACGGCGAGCGACGATGCGAACTGCGGACGATGCGGCAACCTCTGCGCGGGCGGCACCGTGTGTCAGTCGGGAGTGTGCGCGTGCGCGCCGATGAGCATGTTCTGCGGCACCGAATGCGCCGACGTGCAGAACGATTCGCGCAACTGCGGTGGATGTGGCGTCGCGTGTCCGAGCGGGCAGATGTGCGCGAGCGGACATTGCGCCATCGCGTGCACCGCGCCCGCGATCGCGTGTACCAGCGCCGGCGTCACGCGCTGCGTCGATGCGACGACCGACAACGCGAACTGCGGAGCGTGCGGCAACAACTGCGCGGGCGGCACAGTGTGTCGGGCGGGTTCGTGTGGTTGTCCGCCGGGCACGAGCTTTTGCGGCGGAACGTGCATCGCGACCGACAGCGATCCGGCGAACTGTGGCGGATGCGGCGTGCGCTGCCCGAGTGGTATCTCGTGCAACGCGGGCTCGTGCGGATGCAACGCGCCGAACATGATGTGCGGCGCGACGTGCGCGAACCCGAACACCGACAACACCAACTGCGGGCACTGCGGGAACATCTGCGCGGGCGGGCTCACCTGTCAGAACGGAAGCTGCGGCTGCCCGAGCGGGCAGATGTTCTGCAACGGCGCGTGCGTCGACGTGCAATCGAGCGCGGCGCATTGCGGCAGCTGTACGACCGCGTGCGCGTCGGGCCAGAGCTGCACCGGCGGCGTGTGTGGATGCGCGGCGGGCGGCGGGATGTGCAACGGTCGATGCGTCGACTTGCAGAGCGACGGCGCGAACTGCGGCGCGTGTGGAAACATCTGCGCGGGGGGCACGGTTTGCAACGGCGGCTCGTGCGGATGCCCGAGTGGGACGACGTTCTGCAACGGGCGATGCGCGAACGTCACGAGTGATGCGGCGAACTGCGGCGCATGCGGCATTGCATGCGCGGCCGGCCAAGGGTGCGCAGGCGGGGTGTGCACCGGCGGCGGGTGCCCGAGCGGCATGGTGATGTGCAGCCTGCGCTGCGTCGACCCGCTGACCGACGCGACCAATTGCGGAAGCTGCGGCGCCGTGTGCGGCGCGGGGCAAGCGTGCGTGTTCGGCACGTGCGCCGGGAGTTCGTGCACGGCGACGAGCGCGTCATGTTCGATGGCGACGCAGTGCTGCGCCGCGAACGCGTCGTGTCGACCCGCGCCGTCGTCGAACGCGTGCTGCATCGAACAAGGCGGGTCGTGCACCGGCGATGCGCAATGTTGCGGCCGAATGGCATGCGCGGGCGGAACGTGCGCGTGCCGCATGCCGGGATTCGCGTGCGCGGCGAACGCCGACTGCTGCTCGGGCTCGCTCTGTCAGAGCGGCGTGTGCGTGAGCGGCGCGACGTGCGGAACGGTCGGCTCGTCGTGCACGCTGACCTCGCAGTGCTGCACT
>CBIHQZ010000673.1:0-4585 GCA_966212315.1 uncultured Myxococcales bacterium | reverse complement strand
GCAACGACGCCGCGTGGACGCAGATCCGCCGCGGGCAGATCGACATCTACGGCGAAGAACGCGCGGTCGCGACGGGGCTTGCGTTCACGCGGTACGAGAAAGTCGCCGAGGCGCTCGGATGCTTCGGCGCGTATGTCGAGACCACCGCGCAACTCGGGCCAGCGCTGGAGGCTGCGTTTGCCGCGAGCGAGCGTGATCAGGTGCCCGCGGTCGTGAACGTGAAGATCGCATCGAGTGAGTTCCGCAAGGGTGCGATCTCGGTGTGACGTGACCTCACCCCCGCTGCCGCCTGAGCATTGGTCACGAACGTGTGTCGCGCTGCGTTGGGACCCGGCGGCTGAAGCCACGGCAACTCCTCCGAAGCCTCACCTTCGTGAGGCTCGCGATGGCGCATCGAACACACCAGTTCCCTCTTCCGAAGCGATCGAAGGCAACTCGCAGTCACCGCGAGCTTCGCGCAGGCGAAGCTTAGGAGTCGTTGCCGCGGGTTCACCCGCCGGGAATCCCTCGGCGAGGGGCACGCGGCAGCGCGCTGCCGCGCGCCCCTCTCCGTCCGATGCCACTGCGCGACGCGCGAACGCAGGCATCGTCGCGAGAGGGGCTCGGGTGCTTCGAGGAGCTGGTGGCGACGGGTGCTTCGAGGAGTGGGTGGCGATAGGCGCTTCGAGGAATTGGTGGCGATAGGAGTGAAGCGGCGGATGTGGTGCATGCCGCCGCGCGCCTTCAGGACCGGTCGACGACACGATTCAGTTTTCCCGCCGGGCCCCATCATTCCAGCCCCTCTCTCGACGACGCCTGCGGTCGGACGCGACGCGGTGGCGTCGGAGGGAGAGGGGCGCGCGGCCAGCGGGGGTGAGGTCTGCGCGAACGCGTTCTCGCCTACCCCGCGACGACCACTGAGCGCGTCACGCCCTTCATCGCTTCGATCAACGCGGGCTTCGGATGAATCAGCACCGGCACGCGACACGCCTTCAAGAACGTGTGATCCCACCCGCCGTCGCCCATGCCGATCGCAGCCGGCCAGCGACCGCCGCCCGCCAGCGCTTCGACCTTCCCTTCGAACAGCGGACTGGTCATCGCGATCTCCGCGCGCACGTGCCCGTTGCTTCCCTGCCCATCGCGCACCAGCGCCGCGCCCGATACGCGATCGAACGGAATCTCTGCGCGCACCAGGCATCGCTCGACCAGTGCCCCGAGGCTGCCTGTCACCACGTGGATCTCGACGCCCCGCGCGTGCGCTCGCTGCATGAACGCCCGCACGTCGCTTCGCACCACGCTCGCTGCGCGCACGGCGACCTCGTCGAGCAATGCATCGAACTCCGCCGCAGGCCGGTCGCCCACGGTCTCCGCTTCGAGATCGCACATCACGTCGATCCCGATCTCGCCGCTCTCGTAGAGCGCGAAGAGCGCCTTGGCGATGCGCGCCCCTGGCCACACGACCGCGTTGCTCCCCAACCATCGGATCGCGTGCATGCGCAGTTTCTCGAGGCCCATCCCGACGAACGCATCGCGCTCGGTCACCGTCAGGAAAAGTGCGTCTCCGACGTCCATGGCCCACAGGGTTCCGTCGGCGTCCGTCGCGATCGAGCGGTGGAACGGAGCAGGTGGGTCCAGAGCGACGGCCAATGCGTGTTCGAGTTCGGTGGTCAGTGTCATCGAGATTTCCCCGGCTGGAGACGGGTGTAGAAACCGAAGCGCACGCTCGACCGTACAACCGATTCGCAGACCGACGGTCGAGGCGCTCTCGATCCGATGCCCGGACCGCCCGGATCAGACGATCCCGCGCGATATGCTATGAGGAACATCATGAGTGAATCCGAGGTGGCCGCGGAGGGGCCGGTCGACATCTTCGCCCTGGTGGGAACGGACCTGGAGCGGAAGTTCCGGATCGAGAAGATCGTCGCCGAGGGTGGTTTCGGTGTCGTCTATTACGGCACGCATCTGACCCTCGAGAAGCCCGTCGCGGTGAAGGTCCTGAAGACCCCCGGCGAATTCAACGACAAGGCCCGCGCGCAGTTCATCGAGAAGTTCGCGCTCGAGGGCAAGACCATGGCGCGCATCTCGCACCCGAACATCGTGCAGGTGCTCGACTTCGGCGCGTCGATGATGCCGAGCGGCGAAATGGCGCCGTGGATGGTGCTCGAATGGCTCGCGGGCCAGACGCTCGAAGCGGTGCTTCTCAATCGTCGCGGCAAGGGGCCGTTCACGGCGGGCGAGACGCTCTCGCTGCTCAAGCCGGTGCTCGAAGCACTTGCATATGCACATGACGAAGGGATCGCGCATCGCGACATCAAGCCCGCGAACATGATGCTCGTGCAGACGAAGCGCGGAGGCACGTTGCGCTTGATGGACTTCGGCATCGCGAAGCTGATGGACGACGGCGAGGAAGCCGGCACGGGCGCGACCCGCACGCGCACCGGGTTGAATGCGTTCTCACCGCAGTACGCAGCGCCCGAACAGCTGTCCGGAACGCGCAGTGGTCCGTGGACCGACGTGCACGCGATGGCGTTGATCATCAGCGAGATGCTCACCGACAAGCAGCCGTACGACGGGCAGGACATGACGACGTTGTTCAGTCAGATCCTGAATCCCACCCGTCCGACGCCAGTGAATCGCGGCGCTGCGGCGGGTCCGTGGGACGGCGTGCTGACGAAGGCGCTCTCGTTGCGGCCCGACGAGCGATACAAGAACGCGGCGGAGTTTCTCGGTGCGCTCGAAGAGTCGCTCCCGGCCGCGGCGCATTCGGCGGGGACCACCGGTGCATTCGCGGCGCTTGCGTCGACGGGCGTTCAGCAGTCGGTGCCGACCGGCGTGAATCCGAGCGGGCCGACGACGTTGCGCGGCGCCGAAGTGTCGAGTGTCACGGCTGTGCCGATGGCAGTGGCGCCGAAGTCGCGGATGCCGATCGTCATCGGTGCCGTCGTCGTTCTCGTGGCGGCGGGTGCTGCATCGGTGATGTGGCTGCGTGGCGGGACGAGCGGTTCGAACAGTGCCGCGCCTCCGATCTCGGCCGCCGCGACGACAGCGACGACACCCCCCGCGACGCCTCTCACGCCAACGCAGCCTGCGGCAGCGACCGCGAATGCCGCTGCAACCGCGACGGCCAACGCGAACGCCAACGCAAATTCGAACGCGAATGCCGTTGCGACCGCGAATGCCAACGCCACGGCGGATGCGGCGGTCGCAGCGCCGGTCGCGGCGAATGGAAATCCGAACGCGAATCCCGCGGCGGGGACGAACGCGAATCCGAATACCAATCCGGCCGCGAATGCCAACACCCATCGCCACGGCCACGGCGCGACGGGACACACGCAGCACCGAATCGAAATCGAGTGATTTCCTCGTCGGTTTCGTGAACGCCGCGCGGCGCTCGACTACCCTTCGGCGCCTCGTCGGACACGATGCGATTCAGGTTTCCCTGGAGTGAACTAGCGACTCTCGGCGCGCTGTACGTCGCTGGCTTGCGATGGTCGCAGGCCGGTGGCGCGCGCGCAGGCGGAACGTTCGCGCTCATCGCGTCGATGACCGTGTTGTGGATCGTTCGTCAGTCGACGCGTCGCGAGTCGCCGTCGCTGCCGGGCGAGTCGCTGGTGCTCGCGTGCGCCGCGACGACGTTCGCGATGGCGATCTTCGTGACCGACGGTGTGCTCTCCACGCGACTCGGATGGTTTCGCGCCTCGTCCCTCGGACTCGCCGCCGGATGCGTGTTGCTCACCGCGGTTCGCACCGGTCGCGACGATCGCGTCGATGCTGCGTCGCTCGTTACCGCAACCGTCGCCGGCGCCGCGATGCTCTTCGCGTGGGCGCCGATCACCGGGCATGCAACGTGGGCCGCGATCGCGAGCGGTGCGTACTTCCCGATCATCGCGTTCGTGTTCGCTGCTCGCTACGAACTCACCCCGGCCCCGAAGACGCGCGCCACGTTCGTGATACCGGGCGCGGCGAGTGCCGTTGCCGCAGGGTTGGTCGCAGTGTCCGCGTTGGCGCGTGCGACGCGTCCCGATGCGGCGCGCGTTGCGACAGCGATCGCGATCGTGATCGCCTTGCTCGGACTCACGGTCGGATTGCGCGGCCGTTGGCTCGCCTGGCGGCGCGTCGTCGTGCAGGGCGCTGGTGCGCTCGTCGTCGGCGGGATCGCGGCGGCGCTCGCTGCTTCATTGGCCGAGGACGTCGCGCTCGCGGCTGCGAGTGGTGTCATCGCGGGAAGTGCCATCGCCATCGCCGCCGGTGCAGGTGCGCTCCGTGTCGATCGGGGACGATTGCTCGACGCGTGTCGCATCGCGAGCGAGAAGGTCACCGGGGCGGAACGTCTCGACGATCTCGCGGCCGCGCTGCTCGACCCGTTGCGGCAGGCGACGCGCGATCTCAAGGCACCCGCTGAACTCTGGGTGCTGCCGTTCGAAGCGCGGTTCGTGCTCGACGTCTCGGGCGCGGCGTTGCGCAGCAAGCTCTCACCGGCCGCCGAGCGTGCGCCGCTCGCGTGGATCCGCGCGCGACCGGGCGACGTGGTGTTCGCCGATGTGTTGCGGCCGCTGGAGGTCCGTCGCGCCGAAGTACGTCCGGTGCTCGCTGCATTGCTCGAACG
>CBIHQZ010000672.1:0-4588 GCA_966212315.1 uncultured Myxococcales bacterium | reverse complement strand
GGGATGTCCGTCTCGTCGTAGTAGAACATCGCCCGCGCGCCGTCGGGATCGTTCGCGACGACGAAGCCATCGTTGGCGCCGTTGTTCCACTCGCGATGAGATCCGTCCCACGAGTGGTTCGTGTCCGCGAGGCAGTACTGCGATGTGTCGTGCGTGTGAGGCACCGCGGTTCCGCCGGCGTTCGGATTGCTCCAATTCGCGGGCGGCACTTCCACGTCGGTCTGACCGTTCTGCGGGAGGCGCGCGTAGTAGCTGTCGAACGAGCGGTTCTCGAGCATCAGCACGAGTACGTGGTCGATCGGGATGTCGTCGCCAACGGGCATCTCGGTGCCGAGCGTCTCGCCGGGCCACGAGCCCGCGCCGAACGTGCATCCCTGCCGTCGCGTCGCGAGCACGCTCTCGGGCTCGGTGCGGGTGATCGGCGGCGGCCGCACGAACATCCGGTCGGTCGGTACGTCGGTCGCGTCGGTGCCGATGTTCGCGTCGCTCGCATCGAGCGTCGTCACGGTGTCGATCGATGCATCGGATGCGTCGGTGGGTTGCGTGGTGCCGGTACAAGCGGCGGCGAGGGCGGCGAACGTGAGTGCCAATGGCGCGGCGAATCGCATGGCCGAACGGTACTGCCATTCGCGCGGAGTTCGCGAGGACGCCGTGCGGCAATTGCGTGACGTCTCGGTGGTCCTTTTCGCGCCGGTGAGTTGGCAAGCGATGAAGCCTCGAACACCATGCCGGACATGCGTGCGATTACCTCGGCTCGGAAGACGCTCGTGTTCGTTTCGGCGGCAGTGCTCGCGGCCTGCAACGGAGGGACTTCGAGCGGCGACGTCGGCGGTACGGATGCGACCGCGACCGATGTCGTGCGTCGCGAAGACTCGGGGACGACGCTGAGCGACGGTGGTGTCGAAAGCTCTCCCGCGTGCATGCCGGGAAGCGGCACCGCGCCGGTGTCCGCGCCGACGTTCGTGCGCAACATCGCGACCGGCGAGACGGCGTGGTTCAGCTCACCCGCAGTGGTCGATCTCGATGGCGACGGGCATCGCGAGATCGTCACGCCGATGTACAGCACGTTCGTGTACGACGCGCAGGGAACGCGGCTCGCACGCGCGCAGGCTACCGAAGGAAGGGTGTACGCGCCCGGCGTCGTGGCGGATCTCGATCACGACGGCACAATGGAGATCGTCGTCGGCGGGAACAACGGAACCGTCGCGGCCTACGAGTGGCGCAGCGGTGCGTTGCAGACCAAGAGCGGCTGGCCGGCGAGTACGTGCAGCGCGGGAATGTGCCCCGAAGCACGCGGCATGGCCGCCGCGGATCTCGACGGCGACGGGTCGATCGAAGTCGTCGTGACGACCACGCAGACGCGGCCCGATGGCGCACAGATCTTCGTCTTCAGCGCCAACGGGCAGCTCTATCAACCGAGCGGAACGAGCTTCACCGCGTGGCCTCGCTACAACACCCGCACCGGGACCGGCGGCGACGCGGACTTCAACGGATACGGAAACCACGGCTACGGCTGCTACGGCGAGAACGTCGGCATCGGCAATCTCGACGACGATCCGCAACTCGAGATCGTAGCGACGTACGACAATCACCAGATCAACGTGTTCAATCCCGACGGCACATCGGTGCTCGCATCGGACTGGTACACGAACCGGCAGACGATGTTCGCGGGGCAGCGAATGGGATGGGGGCAGTTCATCCGCTGGCTCGATCCGATGGTCGAAGACGCGCACTACCACGCGCACACCGGCGACTGGCCCGATGTGAATCTCACCATGTGGCTGCAGTGGACGGCTTCACCGCCGAACGTGGTGGATCTGAACGGCGATGGTCGTAACGACGTCGTCGGCATCCCGAACGCGGAGCAGCACGAGCCGTACGTCACGCAGGGCTTCGCGTTCATGGCGCTCGAGGGCGCGTTCGGCGACGGATCGCGATCGGCGCGGCGCCTCGCCGGCTTCGAGACGCTGCCATTCACGAATCAACCTGCAGTGCGCGCCGATGGCGATTACTACCCGCCCGACGGCATCCCCGCGCCGGTCACCGTGAACATCGTCGGCGATCGCCGTCCCGAGATCATCGCCTCGATCAACGACGGCTTCGTCTACGCGATCTCCCCCGACGGCCAGCGCTTGTGGCGATACGACTACTCGCACGGCGGCACGCATGTGTTCGCGTCCGAGCCTGCGGTCGCCGATCTCAACGACGACGGCACGCCGGAGATCGTTTTCGGCACGTATTCCCTCGCGGCCAACGGTGGGCATCTCGTGGTCCTCGCGAACACCGGCGCGCTCCTTCACGACATCACGCTTCCGAATCAAGGCATGAACGGCAACGGGATCGGCATTCCTGCTGCGCCCACCGTTGCCGACCTCGATGGCAACGGGACGCTCGAGATCCTGGTGGTGACCTTCGATCACGGACTCGATGTCTTCACCGTGCCGGGCTCGGGTATTCGCTGCGTGCCGTGGCCGACCGGACGCGGGAATTACCTTCGCAACGGCGCCGGGCCGAACACCGTCGTGCCGTAAAGCGCGTCGAAGTGGGCGAGGGCTTTGACGTAGACTCCCCGCGCAATGAATCCCGCAAACGTGGTGGTGCTCTTCGGTGGTGCGTCCGGTGAACGACGCGTGTCGGTCGCGTCGGCGCAACACGTTGCCGAAGTGATGCAGGGCGTCGATGCGTGGTTCGTGACGCCCGACGGAGCCGTATACACGCGCACGAACGCGGCTCTCGCGCGGCACACGCGCCCGTTCGAAACCGACTTCGTTGCCGGTAGCGATCCCGCGTTCGCATCGCTCGAGGCCGCGCTCGATTCGCAGCTCGCGCAGGGCCGCAGCTTCCTCCTCGGATTCCATGGCGGCGCCGGCGAAGACGGCACGGTGCAGCGGCTGTTCGAGTCGCGGGCCCTGCCGTTCACCGGTTCGGGCTCGGTCGCGAGCGCGAAGGCTTTCGACAAGCGCGTCGCCAAGACGATCGTCGCCGGCGCGGGCGTGCGCGTGGCGGATGCGCGACTGATCGAGCCTGCCGACGTACGCGCGATCGAAACGCATCTCGGCGAGATGCTCGCGCGGCACGGCCGAATCGTGGCGAAGCCGGTGGCGGACGGGTCGAGCGTGGGGCTCTTCCACGTGCGCACGAGCCGCGATCTCGAGAACACTGCGAAGGCGATCGAAGCGAGCGGGATCACATATCTCGCCGAGCAGTTCATCGAGGGCACCGAACTCACGATCGGCGTGGTCGACATGGGCGAGGGGCCGCGGGCGCTGTGCGCTTCCGAAGTGCGCCTCGCGCCGGGGCGCGCGTTCGACTTCGAAGGCAAGTATCTCGGCAAGGGGACGGTCGAAGTCACGCCCGCCGAAGTGCCCGACGCAGTGTCGTCGCGCGCGATGGAACTCGCGGTGGCCGCGCATCGGGCGCTCGGTTGCGAGGGCTACTCGCGCACCGACGTGATCGCGAGCGTCGACGGACCGGTGTTCCTCGAGACCAACACGCTTCCCGGTCTCACCAAGGCGTCGTTCATTCCGCAGCAGATCGCGGTGGTGCACATCTCGATGCTGCAGTTCCTCGATCGACAGTTGATGCTCGCGAACGAACGCGCCCGACGCGCATAGCTTCCGCGTCACGTCGTGTTCCGCGCACCATCGCGAGAGTGGTCGTGGTGCGCTATCCACTGCGCATGTCTCGATCCGACGCACCGCCCGTCGATCCACTGCGACGATTGCTGGCACTGGTCGCGACCGATCGTTCCGCGCTCGCAAGGGCCGCGTTCCATCAGTCGATGCAGTCGCTCACGTTCATCCCGTTCACCGCCGGCGTGACGTGGTTCGTCGATCACGTGCTCCATCCCGCGCATCCGCACACGCCGCGCGAGAGCGCGTGGCTCATCGTCGCGTATGCCGTCGCCAACCTGCTCTTGTGGGGGGTCCACGGCGCATTCACGGTGGCGGCATTCACCGCGAGCCAGCGGATCGTGCGTGCGACGACCGCGCGGATGCGAACGCTCGTCGTCGATCAATTGCAGCGGCTTTCGCTTTCGTACTTCACGCGACGCGGCGTCGGCGCGCTCTCCAATCAACTCACCGTCGACATGACGCGCGTCGAGTCGTTTCTCGGACACGTGACGGGCGGACTCGTCCCCGGCGTCGTGCTCGGCGTCGCGACGATGATCTACCTCGTAGTGCTCAATCCACGCCTCGCCGCTGTCACGCTCTTGATGATTCCCGCGCAAGCCATGGTCATCAGGGCGGCCTCGCGTCGTCTCGATCGGCTCCACGCGCGCGCGCAACGCAGCGGTGAGAACTTCGCCGCCAGCATCTCGGAACTCGTCGCCGCCATGCGCCACGTGCGCAGCCTCGGGAACGAAGAACTCGAGACCGCCCGCCTCGCGCGCGCGATCGAAGACATGCGCGAATCGGGGCTCGCCGCGGGCGTGGCAACGACGTGGACCAGTCTCTGGCTGCAGATGGCGCATCAGTACACGCCAGTGCTCGTGTGGTGCGTGGGCGGATGGATGGCGCTGCAGGGGCGCGTCTCGCTCGGCGAACTCGTCGGCTTCGTCGGACTCCTCGGATTCGTGCAGGCGGGC
>CBIHQZ010000671.1:0-4590 GCA_966212315.1 uncultured Myxococcales bacterium | reverse complement strand
TTCTCGAGCAGCGCGCGCGACAGGGTGTATGGATCGGTCGAACGATCGAGCACGCGCGCGGCGGCCTCTTCGATCTCCGTCGCGAGACGCTTCGAAACCGCGTCCACCACCGTGGCATGCAGCACCGAGAGCAATTCCTCGCGCGCACGCTCTCGCCGGCGCAACTCGCCACGCTTCGTCTGAAAGAGAAACGCGCGATGCTTGTCGATCGCCGCCGCGAGGTCCGCGATCCCCTCGCCCCGCATCGCAACGGTTCTCACGATCGGCGTGAGCCACTCTTCGGCGCCCATCGCTTCGCGCGCGGCATCCATGTCGAGACGCTTCGGCCCGTGATGCGATCCACCGCGCATCTGTCCGTGAAAGATCTCGTGCCCCATGCCGATCATCGTCTCGAGATCGCGCACCGTTGCATCGGCTCCGTCGCGATCGGCCTTGTTCACGCAGAACACGTCGGCCACCTCGAGAATCCCGGCCTTGATCGCCTGGATCTCGTCACCGAGCCCCGGCGGCACCACCACGACCGTCGTGTATGCGATCCGCGCGACTTCGAGTTCGTCCTGACCGACACCCACGGTTTCGATCAGCACGACGTCAGCACCCCACGCGTCGAGCACGTGCACCGCGTCCGCGGTCGAACGCGACACGCCACCGAGATGACCGCGCGTTGCGAGCGAGCGGATGAAGACCTTCTCGTCGAGTGCATGCCGCTGCATGCGAATGCGATCGCCGAGAATCGCGCCGCCCGAGAACGGCGACGTCGGATCGACCGCGATCACTCCGACCTTCTTCCCGGCCTTGCGGTAGTACGCGATCAGCTGGTCCGTCAGTGTGCTCTTGCCTGCGCCAGGATTGCCGGTGATGCCGACGACCTCGGCCTTGCCGGTGTGCGGATACAGCTCGGCGAGCGCTTGAAGGTACGTCCCGGCGCGATCGTCGATACTGCGCAGCAGGCGCGCGGTGGACCGTGAGTCGCCCTGGAGAATCTTCTCGACCAGTGGGTGCATGACGGGGCGCGGTTTCTAGCACGGCCGTTTACGTCAGTCTCGACGCAGCGCCACGAGCCCGGCTACGTTGATCACGGCGATGGCGAAGGAACCGCAAGAGAAGGTCCCCGGTCGGTTCATGCGCACGCTCAAGACCGCGTGGCTCGGTGGCACCGTCGGCTCGAGCTACCTCGGTGGCAAGTTGCTCGATCGACTGCGTGGCGACGAGAGTCGCGCCGAGAGCGAGATCGGTCGTCACGTCGCGAACGCGAAACGCATCGTGGCGACGATGTCGGAACTCCGCGGGCCGATGATGAAGGTCGGGCAGCTCCTCTCGACGCACTCCGAAGCGCTTCCCGGCCAGTACGGCGAGATCCTTCGCTCGCTGCAATCGAGCGCACCGCCGATGTCGTACGCGACGATTTCGGAAGTGATCGAGACGGATCTCGGCGGCAAGCCCGAAGAGCTGTTCGCGGAGTTCTCGCGACAAGCGGTCGCGGCCGCGTCGCTCGGGCAGGTGCACAAGGCCACGCTGAAAGACGGCACGAAGGTCGCCGTCAAAGTGCAGTACCCGGGCGCCGATGCGTCGGTGCAGGGCGACGTGAAGAACCTCAAGTTCGGTGCGTCGCTGGTGAAGAACCTGCTCGCCGACGTCGTGGGCAATCAGCGTTTGGACCTCACTCCGATTGCGGAAGAGATCGCCGAACATCTGTCGCAAGAGACCGACTATTGCCGCGAGGCCTACAACGCCAAGCTCCTCGCGAAGCTCTTCAAAGACGACGACCAGGTCGTGATCCCGCGCGTGCACGACGCGTATTCGGGGCTGCGGGTCGTGACGTACGACTGGATGGAAGGCGAGGATCTCGGATCGGCGCTGAAGGGCGACGCGGAGAAACGTCACCGCGTCGTGCATCAACTCAATCGCGCGTTCTGGTTCCAGATGCATCGCGGCGGCTTGATCCATGCCGATCCGCATCCGGGGAACTACCGCGTGCTCGACGACGGCCGACTGGCGCTGCTCGATTTCGGCTGCGTGAAGATCTTCGAAGACGACTTCCTGCGAGAGTTCTTCGAGATGGTTCGGGCACGCCTCGAGGACGACCCGGAACGACTGCGCCGCTGCATGAGCGCGCTCGGCCTGATGGACGACCCGAACGACGCCAACGAGTTGCAGGACATGACGATGATCTCGAACTACTTCTCCCTCGCCCTGCTGAAGGACGAAGAGTTCGACTTCGGTTCGTACAGCTACGTGCACGGTGCGAAGGAGCTGATCACTTACTTCCTGCAGCGACGGCGCATGCCCCCGGCGCAGAAACACTTCCTCTTCATGACGCGCGTGGTGCTCGGCTACTACGAGTACTTCTCTCGCGCGCGGTCGAAGCAGAACTTCCGACGCATGGTGGAGCCGTTCGCCCGCGAACCGTGGCCCGGCCGCACCATCACGATTCCGCCGTACGGCGAGTGAGTGACCCGATGGGCCGGACGATCCTCGTAGGCGACGTGCATGCCTGCCCCGACGAACTCGCGGACCTTCTCGCGAAGGTGAAGTACGCGCAGGGCGTGGACCGTCTCGTGCTCGTCGGCGATCTCGTCGCGCGCGGTCCCGACTCGGGGCGCGCCGTGCAGCGAGCGATCGAATTCGACGCCGTCGCGGTGCGCGGCAATCACGACGAGAAGGTCCTCACCTGGTGGCGCGAGGCGCAGCGGAGCGGGCGAAAGAAAGCGTTCGCGAAGATCAAACTCAGCGAACGCCACACGCTCGCGGTCGGGCAGATGGAAGACGAACACTTCGCGCATCTCGAGGCGCTCCCGTTCGTTCGTGACTTCGCCGACCACCATCTCGCGGTCGTCCACGCCGGCTTCGTTCCCGGTGTTCCGCGCGCCCGACAAGATCCACATCTGCTGATGAACCTTCGCAGCATCGACGCGGACGGCGAACCGACCCGCAAGCTCGATGGCACTCCGTGGGCGAAAGTCTGGAGTGGTCCGGAGCACGTGATCTTCGGTCACGATGCGCGCCGAGGTCTGCAGATCGAAGCGCAGGCAACCGGACTCGACACCGGCTGCTGCTACGGGCGCGAACTGACGGCGCTGGTGCTCGACGCGGGAGAGCCCGTGCCGGCGGACTTCACGGCGCGACGCGCGAAACTCGTGGCGGTGAAAGCGCGCGATGTGTACTGCCCGATGGGCGACGGAAGCGGTCCCGAGTGAGCGTGCGCGGAGATCATGCGGCGGCACGGCCCGTCGTCACGACCGTGTATGTCGTGAGACACGCGGAGAGCGCCGCGAACGCGGGAAACTACTTCGCGAGCCAGAGTGATTCGCCCCTGTCCGACAAGGGTCGCGAGCAGGTGGCGCGGATGGTGCGCGCGTTCGAGCGCGTCACGATTCACGCGGTGTACAGCAGCGATCTGTCGCGCGCGAAAGACACCGTCGCTCCGCTCGCCGCGTCACGCGGACTCCAGGTGCGAGCGTTCGCAGCGCTGCGCGAGCGTTCGATGGGCGATCTCACCGGCATGACGTTCGACGCCGTGAAGACGTCGCTGCCGGAGGTCTGGTCGCGTCTCGTCGCGCGCGATCACACCCTCGTTCCGCCGGGCGGCGAGAGCCAGATCGACCTCGGTCATCGCGTGCGTCGCGTGCTCGCGGAGATCGTTCCCGGGCATCGCGGCGAAAGCATCGTGATCGGCTCGCACGGCGGAACGATCCATCACATCGTGCGGCAATTGCTGGGCGTCCACGATCACGCGCTGGAGTTCTGGCTCGCGGTGGGAAACGCGAGCGTGACGCGCATCGATCTCACCGAGATCGCGCCCGGCACCATCGTTCCGCGGCTCTCGTACGTGAACCGGATGGTCGTCACGGAAGAAGACATCTTGATCGCGTGACGCAAGCACCGTTCGCTTGCAGTGCGAACGTCACCGTGGCTTGATCCGCGCCACTCGAGCACTGATCCATGGAGCTGCAACCGATCGTCGGCGCGTCGTGCGCCCACTGCAAAGGCAAGATCCTCGTCGACCTCGACGGCAAGAACTGCAAGCAGTGCGGGCTCGCCGTGCATCGCCGCTGCAGCAAGTCGCACAGGGGCGAATGCGCGGGAAAACCGGCCGTTTCGCACCAGGATCGCGACTACGACGAAGTGCCGGACTTCGAATGGACGCCGCGCGTGATCGCGATGATGGCCATCGCCGCATTCCTGTTCGCGCTCGGACTCGGCATGCTCACCGCGAGCGGGCCCGAACTGCGACCGGGTGAAGAAGCGGCGAAGCCTTCGAACACGCGCGTGGCCCTCGAATGGGCTGCGGTGTTGGTGGGACTCGGTGGCGTCGCCGGCGCGTTCGCGTGGGAACGCGCTCGTCAGACCGCGGCCGCGCGTCGATAAGACTGCCTTCCGCTCGGAGCGCGCCGCCTTCCACTCGACGCACGTCGCCTCCCACTCGAAACGCGTCGCCTCCCACTCGAAGCGCGTCGCCTTCCACTCGAAGCGCGTCGCCTTCCACTCGACGCATGTCGCCTTCCACTCGACGCACGTCGCCTTCCACTCGACGCACGTCGCCTTCCGGGAAATGCGGCCCGACCGCTCATCGAAAGACCGCGATGCGAC
>CBIHQZ010000670.1:0-4593 GCA_966212315.1 uncultured Myxococcales bacterium | reverse complement strand
GGAGGTGTTGCCGTGGCTTCATTCAGCCGCCGGGCCCAACGCAGCGCGAGGACACATTCGTGACCAATGCTCAGGGCTGCCGCCCGCCCTCTCCCTCCGACGCCCGCGCGGGGCGCGCTTGCGCGAGGCGTCGTCGAAAGAGGGGCTGGATCGATTGGTGACGTAGTGGGGGTGAGTGACTCGATCGGGTGCGTCGCCCGTTGATGGGTCATCGCATCTCGTGAGGCATCACTCGATTGTGCGAGCCGCGCGTCGCACGACAGCTTGCCGTCAACTCCCTGCGCGCGCGAATGCATCGGCGAAACCTCTCGCCGCGCCCCGCACCCACCACCGCCCTCAACCCCTCGAGCCCCTCTTTCGACGACGCCTGCGGATCGCGTACTACGCGCGGGCGTCAGAGGGAGAGGGGCGCGCGGCCGCGGGGGTGCGGTCGCCGCAGCGGGGAACTACCACCACACGTGGCGGAAAAATCCCTGCGCCGTGCGCCGCGGCGTCACCCGCTCGGTGCGCGCAGACCCGGCTTCGATGAAGTACACGATCGCGGTCGAGATCATCAGTCCGGCACTCACGCCGTACAGAATGTCTGCCCGCGTCGACCAGTCGCGACGATCGCACATTGCGTCCGCGATCATCGTGTTCGGATCACCGAGACATGGCGCGCTCGTCGCCGCGATGGCGCCGAATGCGATGCCCGTACCGAGTGCCACGATCGCTGCCGCACCGATGATGTAACTCGCGAGATGTCTGCCGCTCCGCGTCTCGTACTGCGTCGCCGGCTGCAACCCGACGAACGCCGTGACGGTCTGCCCCTGTCGCACGCGCACGGTCGCGCGCCAGTCCTGCATTCCGGCCGCGGAGACGCGAATCGGATAGCTGCCCGGCGCGACGGTAAAGGGCGTGGTGAGTGTTCCGTGTCCGACCACGCGATCGCTGATGTAGAGCGAGGCGCCCGGCGTCGGCGTGGCGAGTTCGAAACGGATCGCCGCCTGCGCGGTCTGCCGGCGCGACGCAGCGCGTGCGATCTCGGCGAGACGGTGCAACTCGGTGATGTGCTGCTGCACCTGCGCGCGATCGGGTGGATCGACTTTGTCGCGGAGGTAACGCTGATAGTAGTCGACCGCTTCGTCGTAGTGCGAAAGCAGCTCGTGGCAGCGCGCGATGTTGTACCAGAAGTCTGCCGATGGCGCGGCGGCGTTGGCGAGTTCGAACTCGTGGATCGCCTCGAGATAGCGGTGCTCGCGGAAGTGCACGAGTGCGCGTCCGAGATGCTCTTGCGCCGCGGCGACGCCTCCCGCTTCTGGCGCGGACGACGGTGCGCTACTCGCGCTTGCGGGAGCGGGCGATGCCGGCGCCGAGGTCACGGCCGCCGGCGCGGCAGATTGCGCGAATGCGAAGAGCGGCGCGACGAGTGCAGACGTGCTCAGCGCGAACGAAGCGATGACAAGCGGAGATCGCACGGTTCGGACGCTACCATCGCGGAGATAGCGAAGGCGAGTGCGGTCGATGTCCATCGCGTCGTACTCGCCCCCTTCGCGCTCGCGATTACTGCGCGTGGAATCCGCGTTCTGCCTCGGGCGGCGCCGGGGGCTTGCTCGCGGTGAAATAGAAGACGCCCGCGGCAACGATCAGAATTCCACCGATGATTGCGATGATCTTGGTCTGCGACGACATCGACGATCAGCCTCCTGCAGCTCGAAAGCCGCGTACTTGTGAATCGTAGAGAATCCGCGTTCGACGCGTCAATTAAAGAATCGGTCGCTCTCGCTGTCGGACGCGCGTTGCCGATGGTTCATCGCGCGAGTAGCGGCCGCATCCAAATTAACTTCCAACTCGTCGCGTATCCCGGTGTGAGCCAGACGTCGCGCCCCATCATCGCCGCGGTGATCCCGCCGGTGCGGTTGAATTCCGACCCTCCGGTGAGCATCACGACGGTGCCGCCCGACGGAACGCGTACGAGATCCCAGCGATGATCGTAGCCGACGTGATCGCCCGAGACGCCGCGCCAGGTGACGATCGGTCCGAGCGGGCCCGCGCGTACTTCGCGTTCTTCTTCGCCGCGCGTCTGCGCGAGCGGTGATTGCACCACGCTCGAATAGCGAACCCGTGTCGCGTCGCGCGAGACGATCCGGAAGTCGCGCATCGAGTGCCAGATCGACGGATAGCCTTCGACGCGCTCGAGATGCGCGCACAGATCGTCGGCGCTGCGGGGCGAGTAGAGCGCCATCGTCGATTGACGGAACACGCCGTCGCCATCGAGCGTGACCGATCCGATTGCGACGGTGCGAGTGAGATCCATCCATGGCCCCGGCGGCGGCGGTTCGAGCGGCCCGGGCGGCGCTTCGCGTTGCGCGGGGCGTTCGGGGGCCTGGCGTCCGGCGAGAATGTCGCTGTGCCGCGCGACGCCGAGCGCGAGGATGGTGTCGGCGGAGATGTTCATCCCGGCGATTGCGTTCGGGCTGCGCGCCGCGACTTGTCGCAAGAGCCAGTTGCCCTGACTCGGATCTCCGCGCGTCGTGAGGGCCACGAGCGTCCCCTCCCCGTCTTCGAGCAGATCCCAGCGCGATGTGCCCGGCCCGATGTCCGACTGGATGATCGCGACATCGACGCGGCGATCGTTCACGACGTGGAGCGCACTGGTGGTGATGACGTCGAAGAGAATCGCTTCGACGTGGAACCGAAAGCCCGTGTGCGCGCCGCGCCGCGAGAGGATCTCGACGCCCGTGAGCGTGGGCATGAAGCGGGTGTACTGCTCGGGATTCGACACGACGCCCCGCACCGTTGCGAGCGGCGCACGAGTGCGAACGACCACGGTGATGCGGGCACGCGAGCCCTGGTCGGCGTCGCGAATGAGCACGGCGGCGCCGCGGCGGGCGAGCGGGCGGAGTGCTTCGAACTCGTCGGCCGAGAGCCCCTCGATCGGTGCGTCGGCGGGGGCCGACCCTGCCGATTGCGCACGCGCTGCCGACGGACACAAGAGCGCCGCGCCCGTAAGCGCGACGCCGGTTCGAAGCAGATCACGTCGCGATAGGAAGACCGGCGGTGGATGCACTTGACGAGTCGCCATGCGGGCGGTTCACCTGTCTCGCGATGTTGCTGGATCGAGTACGCGAAGTCACGACGAAGGCACGAGTCTATGCACGCGTTGCGGGGCGCACCGGCATCGTCGGAGCGTTCCACGCGAGTGGCGCGATCGCGGGCGCGCGAACGTTGCTCCGCGGCGGCAAGGGTCCGTCGGCGCTGTTCCGCATTCACGCCGCCAATTCGCCGCATCGCACCGCATTCGTGTTCGGCGAGCGGCGCTTCACGTTTGCCCAGGTCGACGAACGCGTCGATCGGATGGCCAACGCGTTTCGCGCGAGCGGGCTGAAGCCGGGCGACAGCGTCGTCGTGATGCTTCGCAATCGCCCCGAGTGCCTCGAGATCGGCGCGGCGATGTCCCGCATCAGCGGCGGCGCGGTCTCGGTCTCGTGGCGCAGCACCCCGGCGGAACTCGCGTACCTGGTGAATCACTCGGGCGCGCGCGCGATCTATTTCGAATCGGATCTATGGCCGACGCTCGACGCTGCAAGTGACAAGTTCGAGCGCATCGACCGCGACGGATTTCATCCCGTAGGCGGCGAGATCGACGGGCTCGTGTCGCTCGAGTCGATGCTCGAGAAGAGCAGCATCGAGAAGCTCGAAGGAACCGAGGCGACGGTCATCATCTACACCTCGGGGACGACGGGAAAACCGAAGGGCGCGGTTCGAAAGATCTCCAACGGACAGATCGTGGGCTTCGCGGCGTTCATCGGTGAGACCCCGATGCAGGTCGACGATCGGCACCTCGTCGTGTGCCCGCTCTATCACTCGACGGGGCTCGGCTTTCTCGGCATGTCACTGATGCTCGGAAGCACGGTGGTGATCGCGCGCGAGTTCGATCCGGAGCAGTTTCTCGCGACCGTGCAACGCGAGCGGATCACGACGACCGCGATCGTGCCGACGATGCTGCACCGGTTGATGTCGCTGCCCGACGAGGTGTTCGACAAGTACGACACGCGCTCGTTGCGGATGATCGTGGTCGGCGGCGCGCAACTCCCGCCGACGCTCGCGGTGCGCACGCTCGATCGCTTCGGTCCGGTGCTCTACAACTTCTACGGCGCGACGGAGACCGGGCTGGTGACGGTCGCGTCGCCCTACGAGCTGCGCGTCGCACCCGGATGCATCGGGCACGCAGTGCCGGGCAACGAGATTCGGCTGCTCGACGAGAACGGACGCGAGGTGCGCGACGGCGAAGTCGGCGAACTGTTCGTGCGGAACGCGATGCTCGTCGAGGGCTATCACGCCGACGACGAGTCGACCCGATCGAGCATGCGAGACGGCTTCTTCTCGGTCGGTGATCTCGCGCTGCGCGATCGTTTCGGGCTCTACCACGTGGTGGGTCGGCGGCGAGACATGGTGATCTCGGGCGGCGTGAACGTGTACCCGGTGGAGATCGAGTCGGCGCTCGAGAAGCATCCGGCCGTTGCGCAGGTAGCGGTCATCGGCGTGCCCGATCCCGAATGGGGCGAGCGATTGCGCGCGTTCGTGGTGCTGCGCGACGAGCACGATGTGAGC
>CBIHQZ010000669.1:0-4604 GCA_966212315.1 uncultured Myxococcales bacterium | reverse complement strand
CGCAGCAGGACTTCGTCGCCGAGGTGAAACAACGCACGAACAAGCGCGGCGTCGACGTGGTCATCGAACATGTCGGCGGCGACACGTTCGTGAAGAGCATTCTCGCCGTGCGTCGCGGCGGGCGCGTGGTGACCTGCGGCGCCACGAGCGGGCCGAAGGTCGAGGTGGATCTGCGCCAGGTGTTCTTCCGAAACGTGGAAGTGCTCGGCAGCACGATGGGTCCGAAGTCGGTGCTGTTCGACATCGTGCGCCATATCGAGCGTGGAACGCTGCGCCCCGTGGTCGACCGCGTGCTCCCCCTCGCGCAGGCGCGCGAGGCACATCGTGTGCTCGAAGCGCGCGAGGCGTTCGGCAAGGTCGTGCTGGAACACGGGTAGGAATCCGGCTCGGCAGAGCACTGCGCTTTGCAGGGAAGGGTGTGGCCGCGCTACCGTACACCCCTCGTCGCAGGCGCCATTTTCGGGAGAGTGCGTTGTCGTTGGGTTCGGGTGCAGTGCTCGCAGGGCGCTACCACCTCCTCGAGAAAATCGGTGAGGGCGGGATGGGTGCCGTCTTCGTCGCGCGCGACACGCAGGGCGGTCGCGACGTCGCGGTGAAAGTGCTGCACAAGACGCTCGTCTCGGACGACGGGGCCATCGCGCGGTTTCGCAACGAAGCGCGAGCTGCCAGCACGATCGATCACGCGAACGTCTGCCGCGTGCTCGACATGGGCGAGTTGGACGGCGCGCCGTTTCTGGTGATGGAGCGATTGATCGGCGAGAACCTCGGCGACCGGCTCGCGCGCGAACACACGCTGCCACCGGTGAAGGCCGCGGAGATCGTCATCGAAGTCCTGGCGGGGCTCGCGGTCGCGCACGGGCTCGGGGTGCTGCATCGCGATCTGAAACCCGAGAACATCTTTCTCGCGCGCGAAGGCGATCACGTCGTCGCGAAGATCGTCGACTTCGGGGTGGCGAAGTTCGTGGGCGACGATGCCGAGCGCGTGAAGATGACCCGCACCGGCGCGCTGATCGGGACGCCGGCGTACATGTCTCCCGAGCAGGCACTCGGCGAAGAGATCGATGTGCGCAGCGACGTGTGGGCCACGGGCGTTCTGCTCTTCGAGATGCTCGCGGGGCGTCTGCCGTTCGAAGCGGCGAACTACAACGCGATGCTGGTGAAGATCGCGACCGAGGCGCCGCCGCCGATTCGCTCGCTTGTTCCGGCCCTCGATGTGCACCTCGCGGAACTCGTCGACACGGCGCTCGCCCGAAGGCGCGAGGAGCGCTTCGCGTCGGCGCTGGAGATGTCCGCGGCGCTGCGCGGCTGGATCGCCGGTGCTCCGTTGCGACTCGCCGTTCCGCGCGTCGCGATGCCCACGCCGCTCTTCAGCACCACGCCGATGAGCTGGGCCGAACAGGAGAGCGGCGCCACGCACATGAAGACCCTCAGCGGCGCCACGCTCGCGCCGCGCCGTAGTCGACTCGCGCCGATCGTGTTGACCGTGGTGCTGGGCCTGGCGGGAATCGCGATCGCGATGGGTGTGTCGCGCAATAGCAGCGGCAAGTCGGTGAACGCGACCGCCGCGACGACAGTGCCAGCGCCGCGCGCGTTGGACGCATCCCCGCGCGTGTTCATGCTCGATGTCACGGGTGTACCGGCGAACGCGCGCGTGTCGGTGAACGGCGAACCGGCCACGCTCCCCGCGCACGTCACGCGCGGTGCGAGTGCGCGCATCGTGATCGCGGTCGACGGATTCGAGCCGTGGACGCAGACGGTGACACCGACGGGTGATGTGGCGTTGTCGTTCGAACCGCGCGCGATCGTGATTGCGCCCGCGAGTGCCGATGGCGGAAGCGTGACGGCCGACGCGAGCGCGCCGAACAGCGGTGTCGCGCGATCGACCGGACGACGTCGTGGCGGCCGCCCGAATCTGCAGGGTGGCGTCGCGCCGCGGCCGGACTTCTGAACGCGCTCGCGGCACACTGCGCCGCGATGAAGTCATGGATCACGATCGGTGCGATCAACGCATTGCTGGCCGTCGCTGCCGGCGCGTTCGGCGCACACGCACTCAAGGCGCGCATTCCGGCGGAGCGATTGATCACGTTCGAAACGGGCGCGCGCTATCACATGTATCACGCGCTCGGATTGATCGCGGTGGGGCTGCTGAGCGCGCAGCGCGGACAGACCGGCACGCTCGCAGGCAGCTCGATGCTCGCGGGCATCGTGCTCTTCTCGGGGAGTCTCTACGCGCTCGCATTGAGTGGCGTGCGCGTGCTCGGCGCGATCACGCCCTTCGGCGGGCTCGCGTTCATGATCGGGTGGGGCGCACTGGCCTGGCAGGCCTCGCGCTGACCTCGCGTACATCGGATGCGTATCGACGGACCTGACGCGCTGAGTGACACTGCGCGCGTGTTCCGCGGTCCGATCCTCGCCGCGTCCGTGATCCTCGCGATGGGCGCGCGCGCCGATGCGCAGAGCGCTTCGCCGCCGCCCGGCACGGGCGCGAACGGTGTGAGTGCAACGACGCCGCCCGAAGTCGCCGAGGCCGCGCGCCGGCTGTTCCGCGAAGGCGCGCAGCTCGCGAACCAGGGGCGCTGGGAAGATGCGCGCGATCGATTCCAACGCGCGCTGGCCGTGCGTCCGTCGCCGCTGCTGCGATTCAATCTCGCGATCGCCGCGCAGAACTCGGGTCACTTCGTCGAGGCGATCGATCAGTACCGGCAGTTTCTTCTCGACGACAACGACCCGGCCAACGCGCTGCGCCGCCACGAAGCGCAGACCGCGATCACCGCGATCGAGAACGTCCTCGCGGTCCTCGTGATCACGGTGCAGGGGACGGATGCGCCTGCCGAGATCGAACTCGACGGGCGCGCGTTGCCGCCGGCGCTGCTCGGCGTCGAGATTCCCGTCGATCCGACCGAGCACGTCATCGAGGCGCGCGGCGTGCGCGGCGGTAGCGCCCGGCAGGTCGTGCGTGTGGGCGAGAGCGCCACCCGTCGCGTTGCACTCACCCTCGATCTTCCGCCGCCGAATGCGCAACACACGGCGAGCAGTGCATCGCCGCGTCCATCGGGCACGTCGTCGGGTGCGCCCGCGCGCGTGGCAGCCGCGGCCGCGGGGACGATCGAACGCGTGCGTCGCATCATCGAAGAGCGCGCGGCGACGGCCGACGAATTCGGGCGCCGCCGATGGGCGCGAACCTTCGTGGCGTACGCGTTTCAAGGCATGGGAAGCCCGCTCGGACTGCTGGGTCTCGGCATCCGCTGGGCCGCGCGTCCGTGGTTCGAACTCGAGTTCCAGGGCGGCGGCGGGCATCCGTTCGGTCCGGGGCTGGGCGTGTTCTTGTCGGGGCGATCGCCATGGTCGTATCGCTACGGACTCGGGCTGCTCATCGGGGTGTCGACGAACTTCACCAACATCCCGCGCGGCGAGCCGGCGGCCGGTCAACCACCCGAGAACTGCCGCGCCGATTCACCGTTCACACCGGTCTGGCTCTACACGGCCATCACGCACGAGTGGCGCGTCTCGATGGGCTTCGCGTTCCGCCTCGCGCTCGGGGTTCGCTATCTCGTGAACGCGCGCGAGTTGGACGACGCACTCGCCGTGCACTGCACGCCGCGGGTGCGCTTCGACACGCCGACCTACCTGCTGTTCGATCCGCCGAACATGGATCGCGCCGGGATCCCGGTGCTGCCGTGGCTGATGTTCGATGTCGGCTACGCGCTGTGAACAGCTGTTCGCGCAGACCCCTCCCCATCACCTTCACCACTGGGCCGTTCGCCCCTCCCCGAACGACACTTCGCACTGCGAAACGATGAGTGTCGTCCGAAGAGGGGCATGCATTAGCCCTCGAAGAGGAACGCGCTCGGATCCAAGCTCGATGGATGCGATTCGCGTGTGCCCCTCTTCGGACGACACTCTCGGTCTCGAATGCGAAGTGTCGTTCGGGGAGGGGCAGCCGAGCGCAGTGATTCAAGTGATGGGGAGGGGTCGACGCTACGGCGCCGCGCTCGCGGCCGGCGCGCCACTCGACTCGCTGCTGCCGCCTGTCGCGTTCACCACCGGCTGCCCGGCGCGTTCGTTCGCGTGGATCGAGTACCGCACCATCGCGCGAAGGATCTCGTTGCGCTGCACGTTGCCGACGAGGCTCTTCAGGTCTTCGTAGAGCGACGGATCGACCAGCAATGCGCCGATGGTTCCGCGCCCGCGCTGCACGTCGCGCACGATGTCGCGAATGCTCGCGCTCGCCTGATTCAGATTCGCGACCGCTTCCGAGCTGTCGGTCCCGTAGATGATGTTGTGCAAGCCGCCATTGCCCGAGCGGATGTCGTGCGTGATCCCCGCGAACTCGTCGGCTGCGTTGCCCATCGAACGCACCGCGCGGCCGCCCGCTTCGTCGTAGATGAGCGCGTGCACAAGACCGTGGCCATTGCGTGCGTCACGCGCCATCGCGTCGACCTGCGCGGCCGTGCCCTGCACCGAGCGCATCGTCTGCTGCGCCGAGGCGAGCGTCCCCTGGATCTGGTTCGCCATCTGGTCGTCGCGGAGCAAGCGACCGACCGTGCCGTTGCCGGTCGCGACCTGGTTCGAGGGGGAGGACTGGGGCGCGCACATCTACGAGG
>CBIHQZ010000668.1:0-4604 GCA_966212315.1 uncultured Myxococcales bacterium | reverse complement strand
AATCGCCGGGTGAGTTCTTCGTACGTGAGCGATTCGGTCCCGCCCTCGGCCATCCAGCGCGCGGTGAGATAGCCGAGCCCTTCGCGACCGGCCGGATCATCAGCGCTGCCGCCTTCGAACACGATGCGGAACGTGACGAGCGGCGATGCGTCGTTGCGCATCTCGATCAGCGGTACGTCGCGATGCGCGACTGCATGCGGCGCGCGCATTTCCTCGTCGGCCGCACGCACGGCGTTGCTCGGCGGGGCGCTGCTCACGACGGGGGGAACCGTCTCTTGCGTGTGATTGTTGCGGGCACCTGCACAGCCGGCAGCGGCGAGTGCCAGCGATGCGATGGTGCGCGTGATGAACGTTCGCGTGCGCATCAGCGACCTCCTGCCGGACGGCGAGCGTTGCGCGGGCGCGCGGGCGCAGGCGATGCGGACGAAGCAGGGAGCGCGGGATTTCCCGGGGCGCGCGCGTTCTCGGGTGGCGCCGAGGACGGTGGTGGCGAACTCGCACTTGCACCGCGCGGAGCGGGACCGATGCGGGTCGCCCCCGCCGGTGCGTGCGCGAGATCCGTGAGCGTGATGGTGTTGCTGCGCGCGGCGACGAGGTACGTGCGCGCCACGCGGATCACGTCGTCGGGGGTCACGGTCCGCAGGCGTGCAGCGTACTGATCGAGGGTCCCGACATCGCCGGTGAGCGCCATGAAGCGCGCCAGCATGTCGGCCGCGGTCGAAGGCGTCTGGATCCCCATCGGGAGTTCGTAGCGAAGGTGCGAAATGACTTCCTCGATGCGTTCGCGCGGATAGTCGCCACGCGCGATGCGGGCGAATTCGTCGTTGATCGCCTGCTGGATCGTGTCGAACGGCGTGCCGTCGGCGAGCTTCGCTTCGATCACGAACAACTGCGGGTCGCGATGAAAGTCGCCATGCCAGCTCTCGAGCGAGAGGAGCTTCTGCTCGCGCACCACGAGGCGCTGGTAGAGATCCGAAGAGTCACTGAACGCGAGCGCATGCACGACTTCGAGCGCGACGCTGTCGGTCGTCGCTACACCGAAGGCCGGGATGCGGTAGCCGATCAACATGCGCGCCGGCGTGGTGCCAGCCCATGCGAGCGCGCGCGAACGAGGCGTCCGCTGATCGGGTTCGGACGGAATGCGCGCTGTCGCGCGATGACCGCGCCAGTCGCCGTAGTTCTGCTGCACGAGTTGCAACACCGCGTCGTGCTGCACGTCGCCCGCGACGATGACGGTGCAGTTGTCGGGCGTGTAGAAGCGGCGGAAGAAATTCCGCGAGTACTGGTACTCACGCGGCATCGCTTCGACGTCACGGAGGTACCCGATGGTCGTGTGGCCGTAGGTATGTCGCGTGAACGTCACCTCGCTGAGCGACTCCCACATCTGCTGCAGGGGATTGGCCGCGTTCTTGTTGTATTCACCGAGCACCGCGCGCGTCTCGGTCTGGAAGACGGACTCGGCATACGACAGCCGTTGGAAACGATCGGCTTCGATCGGCACCAGGTTGGCGAGCGACCGCGACGGAAGGGTCACCGTGAAGAGCGTGAAGTCTTCGGTGGTGTACGCGTTGTTGTCCGCGCCGAGCGACTGCATCTGGTGTTCGTACTCGGTCGCGCTGTAACGCTCGGTGCCGCGGAACATCATGTGTTCGAACAAGTGCGCGAACCCCGAATGCCCGCGCTCGACCTCGTCGCGCGCGCCCGTGCGAACCAGCGTGTAGTAGGCCGCGATGCCGGGCGCATCGAACGGAAGCGTCACGACCGTGAGTCCGTTCGGGAGGTGATCGACCACGGGAGGATGCGGCAGGACCTGCGCGTCGCCTCGCGCCGGTGCGGCGAGTGCGAGTGCGAGTGTCACGGCCGGGAGTGCGAGATGTCTGCGTCGCATGGCGCGCGAGGATACCGCGAGGGTTCGCACGTGGCCGAGTAACACGCAGACCCGCGCACGCAGTCGTGACAGCGGACACGCGGTTTGCCCCTGTGCCTCCCGACATTGCGTTCGCTCCGGCGGTAGCCGAACCTCGTGGCGCATGTCGGACGATCCGCTCGCGACGCACCGAGCCTGGCTCACCTCGGAACTCCCCACGCTCGTACGCGACGGTGTCATCGATTCGACCACCGCCGAGCGACTGCGCGCGCGTTACGAATCATCGTCCGCGGGGTCTAGCGCGACTTCGGCGGTTCCCAATCGCGCGGTGCTGGTCTTCGCGGTGCTGGGCGCCGGGCTGATCGGCGCGGGGATCATGCTTCTCGTCGCACACAACTGGGACGAGCTGAGTCGCCCGATACGCGCGCTGATCTGTCTGTTGCTCCTGGCACTCGCACAGGCATCGGCGGCATTCGCACTGATCCGTCGGGAGCGATCGGCCGCGTGGCGAGAGGGCGCGAGCGTGTTCCTCGTCGCGAGCCTCGGTGCCGCACTCTCGCTCGTAAGTCAGACGTACCACGCCCAGGGCGAGATCTCGGACCTGGTGCTCGGATGGATCGCCCTCGCGCTCCCGGTGATCTACCTGCTCGAGGCACGCATCGCAGCGATCGTGATCGTGCTGCTCGCGCTCGTCCTGCCGCTGGGACGTGATCACGCGTGGGACCGGGGATACGCGTTTTTCGCGGTGCTCAGCGGCGTCGGGCCGTTTCTCGTGCGTGTGACGCGAACCGCACCGCGCCAGATGCGCACGGCATGGTTCCAAACCATCTTCGCCGCGTCGTTGGCTCTCGGCGGCACGATGCTCGTCGGACGCGACGCGCCGAGTCTCCTGCCACTGTTCGTCACGACATACTTCGCCGGTGTGCTCGCGATCGGCCGGGTCGACGAAGACGGCGGGTTGCGCGGTCTCGCGGCGGTTACAGTGCTGATCACTGCGCTGACGCTGACGTTCGAGGGCATCCAGCGATCGTTGTTCGGCGCCGCGCACCAATGGGGGCGCGGCGAGTGGCTGTGGCTCGTCGCGATCGTTGCCATGACGTTCTTCTCGGTGCCTCGGCTGCTTCGATCACCGGCGGGCCGGCAGCGCATGAACTTCTCGTTCGCCGCCGCGGCCATCCCCGCGGTCGCGGCCCTCGCGTTGTCGAAGGCAGGGTCACCCGCGTGGGTCGTGGCCCTGATGTTCGATGTCTACGTCCTCGCGCTCGGACTCGAACGACTCCTCGCGGGGCTCCGCGACCACGCGCGCGGATGGAGCAACTTCGGACTACTCGCGCTCGCGAGCCTGTTCGTTCTCCGGTTCTTCGACACCGATTGGAGCTTCACGGTACGCGGCCTCGGGATGATCGCCGTGGGCAGCGCGTTTCTCGCTGTGAACCTGCATCTCACGCGTCGCGACGCGGCGAGGTCGCGATGAATGTCTCCAGGCGCGTTGCGCTCTTCACGGCGGTATGCGCGCTGCAGATCGGCGCCGTCGGCGTCGCCGTGGCCCGACACGAGTACACGCTCGCACGTGGAACGCCGATGCGCTTCAAGCTCGCGCCGGTCGACCCGATCGATCCGATCCGCGGTGGGTATGTACAGCTTCGGTTCGACGCGCAGACCACCAATGTTCCGCGCCCGGAGACCAGCTCCCTCGAGCGCTCGTACTTCGCCACGCTCGCGACCGACGCGAACGGCTTCGCGTACGTCCGCGAGCTTCGTCGCGACCGCCCGTCGGACGGGGACTATCTCGTCGTGCGGGTGAACGGATACGGCGACGAGGGCGTGCGGATCGCGTTCGGCTTCGATCGGTTCTACGCGGAGGAGTCCGCGGCGCGCCGCATCGAGGAAGGCTTCGCTCGCAATCCGGATCCGATGCGGACCTACGCGGTCGTCCGCGTTCGCGCCGGTCACGGGGTGATCGAATCACTGGTGGTGAACGGCGTCGATGCATCGACGGGCGTCGGAGCGGCCGGGCACGCACCGTAGTTCCCTCGCCGCGAGAAATGGCGGCCCGCAGTTCGCGCGACGCGCGCGAGTCGGATATTGAACTTGTATGCGCGCCATTCGCCACCAGGCCATCGTCCTCGCAGCGGCGCTGGTCGCTCGCGGTTGTTCCGATGAAAACGGTTCGGGACAGATCGCCCAGGAGATCCACACCGTGTGCGCGTCCGCGACGGCTGTTCGCGGGATCGACGTGTCGGTCTACCAGGGCGTCATCGATTGGAACGCGGCTGCCGCGGGCGGCGTGCGTTTCGCCACCATGCGACTCGCGAACGGCACCACCGTCGACACGCGCTTCGTGACGAACTGGCACGCTGCGCAAGCCGCGGGCGTGATGCGCGGTGCCTATCAGTTCTTCAATCCACACATCGACCCGGTCGCGCAGGCGAACGTCGTCATCGCGCAACTCGCCGCCGAGGGCTTCGGTCCGGGCGACCTTCCGCCCGAGATCGACGTCGAGTGGCCGCAGAGCGCGACGAACCCGCTGCCATCGCCGGCGGCCTATGCCAACGGGATCCGCGCGTGGATGAACGCGATCCGTTCGCACTTCGGCGTCGAGCCGATCATCTATACCGGCGGGTTCTACTGGGACAGCTACGTGCGCAGCGCCGAATGGTCGGCGAACCCGATGTGGCACGCGGAGTATCCGAACTACTTCGCCGCGAACGACCCGCGCAACACGATCTACTCGTTC
>CBIHQZ010000667.1:0-4607 GCA_966212315.1 uncultured Myxococcales bacterium | reverse complement strand
TCGGTGAGATGGACCTCGAGATGCGGCTGGTCCGCGAAGAGCGGAATGCGCAGCAATACGAACGTGAGCGCACCGAAGCCGAGGATCGCCATCAATCGCGGCGTGGATCCCACGATGCCGGTTGCGCGACGGATGTCCGCCGCGAAGTCCCCGCTCGGCACCGGACGATGTGCTTCGGGGAGCGCGAGCGCGAGGAGCGACGCGGTGCCCGTGATGGCGGCAGTGAAGAAGAACACGCTCGACTGCGACCACGCGAAGAGCGCGCCGCCGACGAGGACCGCCGCGAGGTTGCCGATGCCCTTCGCCGCCGTGCTGAGACCTTCCAGACGCGCGTATTCGCCACGCGCCCCCGTGCGTTCGAGATGGTCGTAGAGCCACGCGCTGTCGGCGCCTGACGAGAGCGTCATCGACAGCGCGAAGAGCACGTTGGCGAGGGCGTAGCCCCACACGCCGGGACTCGCGACGAAGAGCACGCACGCCGCGGACATCACCGCGCCCCCGAGAGCCATCGCGCGCCGTCGTCCATGGCGATCCGCGTACACGCCGGTCGGAACTTCGAACGCGACGGTGGCGAGCGAGAAGACGACGTTGAGATCGAAGATGGTCGAGAGTTCGAGCCCGCGCCGTTCGAGGTAGAGCACCTGCAACGGCATGAATGCCCACGTCTGCGCGAGCGCGCGGTACGCGATGTAGAGATTCAGCGGTTGGCTGCGGAGCCGCGCGAGCATGCGAGCGTCGCGATCCTACGGGAGCGCACGCGGGGGTCCAGGAAACAGCGCGAAGTCAGCTGCTCAGTTTCCGAGGCCGCGACGAACGCTCGATGTGACGGTGGGCCGGTTGGCACCGCCGCCGCGATCGGGCGGGCAGGTGAGTCCGCGCGAAAAGGTCCCGCGGCAACGGAACGCAAGAAGCCCGTCGGGACGCCGCGCGGATTGCAGATCCGGAACGATGTCCATCACCGACATGATGCGGCCAGCCTGCTCGCTCTTGTGGCGATACGCGTCCGTGAGCTGGAAGCGGACGCCGGCGTTCATGCTCGAGTCACCGAGGATCGGCTGCAGGTCGACGCGACCGTCCATCTGGAAGTTGAACTCGCTGCTGCGCGCGGCGAGTCGATCGATCGTCGCGACGCCATCGCGAATCGTGATCGCACCGTCGAGACGACCCGCGCGAATCTGTTCGATCGTGATGCCGCCGAAGCGGGGGATTTGATACTGCGCGTGGCCATCGCCGATGCGGAGGTCGTCGATCGTGAGATGGCTCGAGCCGCTCGACTGCTCGAAGTGACCGTCGGGAACGTGCAATTCGAACGTGCCGTTGAGTGCACCCGACATCGGCAGACCGACCAGCGCGACGACGGGCGCGAGTTCGCCCACGCGGACCGTGTTGAGCGTGATCTTCGCGTCACGCAGCCCGGGGCGCGCGCCGCGCATTGCCGAGTCGATGTGCGCTTGGACCGTGCCGCCCATGCCGTCGACGTCGATGTCGCTGTTGAGATGACCCCCGATCAGCGAGAAGAGTCCGACGTGCGCGACGACCTGATTCATCCGCATCGTGACCGGCCGCTCGCCGGTCTTCGTCGGGAGGAACGTGACCGTCACGTTGCGTGCGCGAACGCCCGGGAGAATCGTGGGACCGAGTTCGCCGATGGACATCTGCATGTTCGACGGCGCCATCGTTCCGCTCGGCGTGCGACGCGGGCCTTCGACGGCCGAAACGATCGTCTCCTTGAGCCGGTCGTACGGGAACGTCACGTAGATGAACGTGACGAACCAGAACATGAAGAACAGCGGGTAGCCGACGAAGCGAATCAGGTACGGCTGCAACGCGATCAAACGATCTTTCATCACCGACCCCCGCCTTCATCGGCGCTGGTGCTGCCGGTGCCACCGCGATTGCCGGCGCCCGCGGCGCCGGTGGTGTTGCCGGTCGACGCGCCACCGGTGGTGCTCCGACGCGCCGGTTCGACGCGATCCCACGTGGTGATCACCATGTCGTCGACGTCATACGAGTTCGATTCGCCGAACCGCTTGTGAACGCGCATCGAGGTGATCGCGATGGGAAAGGTCGCGGCGTCGATTCGATCCATGAACGCTACCAGCGACTGTAGATCGACGTGCCGCAGTCGGATCGAGACCGCGCGCTTCTGGAACCGCGCGCCTTGCGCCGCCGGGCTGTTGCGATTGGTCGACTCGGCGACTTCGACGCTGGCATCGTGCGCGGCGGTCTCGATGAAGCTCGTGAGCGCGGGGGCGCGGTTCGCGTAGCGCGCGAGCATCTGTTCGCGACGGTCTTGCCGCTGACGGATGCGCGGTCGTTCGTTGCGAATCGTGCGCAATGCGTCGACGAGATCGGCTCGCTCGGTTTCGAGTGCATCGAGGGCGCTCGACGACCACCACCAGATCCCGCCCATGACCAGCACCGCGACGAGCGCGCCGACGCCGATGAGAAGCCGTCGCTCGCGCGGCGAGATGCCCGCGACGGCGCTGCGCAGGGTGCTAAACGCCGTTGCCATTGGTGCCTCCCGTGCTCTGCGAACCCGACCCGCTCGATCCCGAACCGCTGCTTCCGGCTCTCGTCCCGGTCGTGCGCCGCGCGTTCTGTCGTTCCGGGCAGCGTAACTCGATGGTCAGGGTGTACTGCTGCCGGTCGTCGCCCGCATTTCGCTGCGCACGCCCGGCCTGGATGTTCTGGAAGCACTCGTAGTGCCCGAGTGACTCGACGATCGAGTCGCGGTCGGCGAGCGAGGCGACGAGCCCTTGGATTTCCACACGTTCGTCGGAGATATCGAGTGACGAGACGTCGTGGCGGATGGTCTCCGGGATTCGCGCGCTCAGTGTCCCCACGACGTCGTAGGCATCCGCGAGCGGCATCGGATCCTGGTCCGCGTCGCTGTTGGTTCCGGTCGCGAGAGATTTCGCACGGCGTGGGTCGTTGATGCGCTCGCCGAACACATCCATCGTGACGCGCGAGAGCGCGGTGCGGAGACGATCGCGCTCTTGTGCGACCGAGTAGTAACGCATGTAAGTCGCCGTTCCCCATGACGCGATGATCGCCGCTGCGAGTCCCGCGAGCAGGAGCCCTCGTTCGCGAAGCGCCTGACCGCTGCTCGAGACAGCGAGGTCGCCCTTGCGCAGGTCCACGCGCGCGCCGCGGCCGAGTCCGCGCGTGGCGAGTGCGAGTGCGAGTGGCGCGAGTTGCACTTCGTTCGGGTCGACCACCGTGGGTGCGAACGTCATCGTCGAGACGGGCAGGCCGAGCCGTACCTGTTCGGCCGACAATCCAGCGGCGTCCGCGACGACGTCCATGTTCACGTACGCGGTCTCACCGCACAGGAACGCGACCGTCGGCTGTTGACCGCCACCGGCGAGATACGCCCCCAGCGTCTGGCGGATGCCGCGATCGCGCGCGGCGGGAGTCGTCTGTGCCGACAGCGTGCGCGCCATCTGCACGACGCCGTTCGCGAGGATCGTGAAGTCCGCGTGGGTCTCGTACGCGTGGAGCACGAGCACCGGACCGGGCACCGCGAGTTCGGGAAGATGCGCCGCGAGGTCCCCCATCGCGATCGGGCCGATGCCGACTTCGCGCGGATCCGCGCCGCCCATCTTGAGCGCATCGACGAACGACTTGAGCCGCTCGGTACGCACCGCGACCGCGAGCACTTCGGTTTGATCGCCGCTGCGAATCGTCTGCGAGTCGACGGTCGCTTGTTCGACGTCGTACGGCAGCGAGCCTTCGAGTTCGGTCGCGATGACCCGTCCGCCGCGCTTGAGCACGGCCTTCGGCAACTCGATGATTCGCATCGATGCTTCGGTGCCCGGCAACGCCGCATACGCCGCGTCGATCGGACCCGCTTCGCGCACGATCGCCTCGACCGATTGCGTGATCCCCTCGAGCCCGGGGACCGGTCGTGCGAAGCGGTAGACCGCGTCGATCTGAAGAACGCGGTACGCGGCGCGCAGCACCACGCCTTTGACCTGTCCTTCGGTTACTTCGATGCCGAGATAGCGTGCCATCCGTGTCGTGTCCTCGGTCGCAGGGAGTCAGTCCTCGCGCCAGTAGATCAATGTCCCGCCCTGGGCTGTGACCGTGGCGGGTGTGCCTTGTGCCGTTGCGACGGTCGCCGTCTGCTGCGCTTGTTCGCGACCGCCCTGTGCAGCCTGCGCGAAGATGCCCGGGATCGGCGGCTGCGCGCGCATGTCGACGACCGCATGGATGCGCACGTGCGCGTTGCCCACGGCCGCTTCGCTGAAGATCGAGAAGACCTTGCTCTCCACGGCGATGCTCTGTTCCAGCTGCGGACCCGTGACCTGGAACGGCTGCACGCCGAGCGCGGTGAGCATCGGTCCCATCGGCGGGCGACCCTGGATCGTGTCGACGAACTGTCGCGGGGTGCTGAACAGCGGAATGCCCATCGAGACGGTGAATGCCTGCACCATCGTAATGCCCGTCATGAACTGCTGCGCCGCGGTGGGGTCGGTGCACTGCGTCGCGGGCGTCGCGGGATTCTGGAACGCGCAGATCAGTGCGAGCAGCGTCTGCGCGTTGGCGGTGTTCACGTTGACCGCGCCTTGTCCCCACACGGTGACGGTGCGGCGACGCGGATT
>CBIHQZ010000666.1:0-4620 GCA_966212315.1 uncultured Myxococcales bacterium | reverse complement strand
CACATCCTGGTCGGATACCTCGCTCGCGCCGGCTATTCGACGCTGACCGCGCAGACCGGCGAGGAAGCGATCGCGCTCGCGACGCGCGAAACGCCGTCGTTGATCCTGCTCGACCTCGTGATCCCGGCGCCCGACGGATACGAAGTGCTGCGACGCCTTCGCGCGGATCCCGCGACGCGCGACGTACCGGCCGTCGTACTTACGGCGCTCGAAGGCGACGAAGAGATCGAGCGCGCGTTCGAAGCCGGGACCGACGATTTTCTTCGCAAGCCGTTTCGCGCGGCGGAATTGCTCGCGCGCATTCGCGGCCAGCTCCGATTGCGCAGCTACATCGTCGAACTCGGCGAGAAAGAACGCGACGCGCAGGTGCTCGTCGAACTCACGCAGACCCTCGCGTCGAGCCTCGATTTCCGCGACATCTTGTTCACCGTGGTGCGCCGCATCGCCGAAGCGGTGAGCGTCGACCGCTGCTCGATCATCGTCGCGCGCGAACAAGGCGACGTCGGGTTCGTGGTCGCCGCGAGCGACGACGCGGGCGTGCAGAACCTTCCGATCGAACTCGAGAAGTATCCCGAGATCCAGAAGGTGTTGCAGACGCGCGCGCCATTGACCATCGAAGACGCGAACACCCACCCGCTGCTCGGCGCTGTGCGCGATTCGGTCGGCACGCGATTCACGTCGTTCACGCTCCTCCCGATCGCATACGAAAGCCGCGCGATGGGGGTGCTCTTCCTGCGCGCCGCCGAGGGCCGCGGACGACTGTCGGAGCGAGAGTTGTCGTTCTGCACCATTGCCGCCAACGCCACCGCGGTCGCGCTGCGCAACGCGCGCGTGCTCCAGCAACTGCGGGACGAAACGCAGGCGATCAGCACCGCGCGATTCGAAGCCGAGCGACGCATTCACGCACTCGAGCGGTACACCGACGTGTTCACGTCGTCGGCTGACGGCATGGTGGTGATCGACCACAACGGCCACACCCACTTCTCGAATCCGAAGGCGAGCGACATTCTCGGCTACACCGAAGAAGAACTGCGGACGATGAAGGCAAAGGCCATCGTCTATCCCGACGACATGCCGTCGGTGTTCGAACTGCAGAAGGGTTTCACCCGTGGTGAATACCCGACCAACGTCGACATTCGCGTGTACCGCAAGGATCGTGAGGTTCGCACGCTCTCGATCTCGTTCTCGGCGCTGCTGCGCGAAGAAGGCGCAACGCTGATCACGCTGCGCGACGTGACCGAGGAGCGGTTCATCGCCAGCGAACTCGCGCGCACGAAAGACTTCCTCAACGGCCTCATCGAGTCGTCACCCGACGCGATCGTCGCCGCGGATCTCAAGGGCAACATCCTGCTCTGGAACCACGCGGCCGAACGCATCTGCGGGATCCCGCGTGCGGACATCATCGGCAAGCGAAGCGTGGAGACTATTTATCCCGACGGCATCGCGCGCGAGATCATGCGCAAGATCCGCCATCAGCAGGCCGGCGGTTCGGCGCGACTCGAAGCGTTTCGTACCGAGGTACTCGCGTCGGACGGCGAGCACATCCCGATCTTGCTCTCGGCTGCAATCGTGTACGACGGTGGCAAGGAATCGGCGACGGTCGGGATCTTCGCGGACCTGCGTGAACGACTGAAGATGGAAGAGCGACTCGCGCACGCGCAGCAGAAGCTGGCGCTCTCCGAGAAGCAGGTGCTCGTCGCCGAACTCGCGGGCGCCGCCGCGCACGAACTCAATCAGCCGCTCACGTCGATCATGGGATACGCCGAGTTGCTGCAGCGTCGCGTGAATCGCGAATCACCCGCTGCGCACAGCGCGGAAGTGATCATCCGCGAGGCCGAACGCATGGCCGAGATCGTGCGAAAGATCGGTCGCATCACGCACTACGAGACCAAGGAATACGTGGGCGGCGCGAACATCATCGACCTCGACCGCGCGGCGAAGTCCGACAAACCCGCGGAAGAAACCGAAGGCTGAGCGCGTCCGGCTTGCGATTGCCGGGATGCGAGTGCTAGGTTCCGCTCCCCCGTTCAGGAGGCTCCATGGCCCGCGTAACCGTCGAAGACTGCCTCGAGAAGGAAGAGAACCGATTCGCCCTCGTGATCCTCGCTGCCCAGCGCACGCGTCAGATCATGAAGGGTTCGCGCGTGCTGGTGGACACCCACAAGCATCGCAACAAGGCCGCGGTCCTCTCGCTGCGTGAAATCGCCGCCGGCAAGGTGAAGTTCGCCCGCGCTTCGCGTGAAGCAGTGGACGAATACATCGACGAGCAGAAGCGTCGCTACGGCTGAGCCGACGCGATTCCGAATGAACGAAGGAGGCCTCGCGGTGAGAATCGCGGGGCCTTCGTCATTTGGCGCGACGCCGCGGCAGTCCGTCGAACGTGCGCGGTGAACGGATCACCGTGACCGTCACGCGCGGACGGAGTGCGCGAGAGGTCGCGTGGAGACGTCGTAGACCGCTTCCACGAAAGCGCGGGCCGCGGCTTCGACGTCGGCGACGGTGCCGGTGAGATAGCCGCCACCGAAGTTGGTTTCCGTCGGCGGCCCGAAGTGGCGCGCGAGTTTCACGGGCGCGACCTTGAGCGCCGCATCGAGGCCCACGATCGACTCCATCGGCGGGGCGATCACGTACGCCATCGGAGTGCCGGCTTCGAACTTCCCCTCGGCGCTCAGATAACGCCCGGTCTGCGGGATCACGTGCGCGAAGAAACTTGGCTGTTTTTCCCCGGCAAACGTGTGAAACGAGATCTCTTCGGCGAGCGAGCGGCGGATCGCGCGAAGGCCTTCCGCTACTTCGTCCGGATCACTCCCTGCGATCACGCCCAGCGATTCCCCTGAGTACGGACCGGATGCGTGCGCGCTCCCCGCGTAGAAAGAACGCGCGTACACGACGTCGACGTTCGCGATCTTCGTCGCGTGATCGAGCGCCGCGTAGAGCGCATCGTCCTGGTCGCACGTCACCATCGCGACCGAGACGTGCTCCTCGCGACAACCGAGCGAAGCCGCGAGCTGGCGATCGACACGCGGCAGCGCGCGCACGCTCAGCAGCTTCGGTGCGATGCGAACGAGTTCGATGCTCATCGTGAACGCCCCGCCCACGTGCGCTTGTTCTCGGTGAACGTTCGAATCGAAGCCGAAGCCGCGACGCCGCCGTGCCCGAGCTGAAAACATCGCGCGACGATGTTCGCGATGTCGCGGGCGGCTTCCGGCGCGGGCAGGCCGAGCGGGCGGATGTTCGACACGCAGTTCTTCTCGGCGTTGTCCTGACCGGGCTTCGGGTCGTACGCGATGTATGCCGACAGCGAATCGCCGGTGCCGAGACCGGGGCGTTCGCCCACGAGAATGATGGTGCACTTCGCACCGAGCGCGACGCCGATCTCGTCGGCCACACCGATGCGCGCGAATCGCACGAACACGCGCTTGCCGACGTTCAATCCATGCGCGCCGAGTTCGTTTTCGAGGGCCGGAACGAGCTCGCCGGCGTTGGCAGTGAGCGCCCACGCCGAGAGGCCGTCACCGAGGATGATCTGCACGTCCGGATTGCGCGTGCCTTCTTTCTCGAGCACCGCACGCGACTCGGGATGGAGCGCGCGTCCATCGTCGGGATGCAGCAGATAGCGTTCGCGATCCTTGGCGCGCGTGCGAAGCAGCACGCACTGCATCTGTGCGGCGAAGACTTCGGGGACTTCCGAGTACACGGCGTCCTTCGCGATCGCGTGATCCGCGCGAAGCCGGAGATACACCGGGGTGAGATAGCGCGTGCCCGCGCGACCGACACCGAGACGTGACGGCGTCGATTCGACGATGCGTTCGAGCGCCTTCGGATTGCGTGGATTGCGAAGGTAGATCTCGAGCGCCTCGCGCACCTGCGTCTCGTTCACGGCTTCGACGTGCGAACCCTGCGTCGAGAACTCCGCCAGCACACGCCGCGCGATCTCCGCGATCAACTCCTGCTCGTCAGGCTCGTTCGCACTCATGCATCACGCTCGAAGATCGTGGGATCGCCGGCGCGATCGGTAAGACGCCCGTTGCGCCAGAGCCCCATGCGCTCGAGCCAACGTTCGAACTCCGGGGTCGGCTTGTAGCGGAAGAGCTGACGGAGCGTGGCGTTGTCGTGAAACGAAGTGGTCTGATAGTTCAGCATCACGTCGTCGCCCATCGGAATGCCCATCAGATAGTTCACGCCCGCCGACGCGAGGAGCACTTCGAGGTTCTCCTGGTCGTTCTGATCGGCGATCGCGTGGTTCGTGTAGCAGGCGTCGACGCCCATCGAGATTCCCATGAGCTTGCCCATGAAGTGATCTTCGAGACCCGCGCGCGTGATCTGCTTCGCGTCGTAGAGATACTCGGGGCCGATGAAGCCGACGACGGTGTTCACCAGGAACGGCTTGTATCGCCGTGCGAAACCATAGGCGCGCGCTTCCATCGTGAGCTGGTCGGCATCGTGATGCGCGTTCGCACTCAGCGCCGTCCCCTGCCCCGTTTCGAAGTACATGCGGTTCGGACCCGCCGCGGTTCCCTCGCGCATCGTCATGTCGTGCGCTTCGTCGATGAGCTTGATCGAGATGCCGAAGTTTCGATTCGCCTTCTCGCTGCCCGCGAGCGACTGGAACATGAGATC
>CBIHQZ010000665.1:0-4627 GCA_966212315.1 uncultured Myxococcales bacterium | reverse complement strand
AGAGCGCGTCGTTCGTCATGCGAGCTTGTCGAGGTCTTCCTTGCCGATCGTCGGCAGCCACGGCCACATCTCGTAGAGCGCGATGCCGCGTTGCGAGAACGGATCGCCGTCGCGCACCGCGTCGAGCGCGGCTCGTGCGTCGCCACCATCGGGAATACGCAACAGCAGCGCGCCGCCCATCCGTGGATCGAACGGGCCCGAGGCGATGAGCGTCCCTTTCGCTTTCAAGCCGCGCAGGTATTCGCGGTGAGCATCCACGTGCGGGAGGACATCTTCGAGCGGAAGCCGGTATCGGATCAGGACGATGGCGTACATGACGGTGGCCGAATATCGCCACGGATCCGCATCGCTTCGCAACGGATGCGGTTGACGCGCAGCCCCGCAACCGCCACATCTCGGATCACCGATGCACGCATTCGTGCTGATCCAGACACTCGCGGCCCTGGCCGGTTCGATCGCGCTCGCCGGCATCGTCACGTTGGCCATGCGGCGCGTTTGCGCGCGGTATTGGCCGCCGCAGTCCACTCGTCGTGTGACGACCGCCGTCGGCTATCGCGATGGGAGCCACGTCGAGGTGGTGCGCAGCGGCCGCGTCGATCCACTCGTGACGCTCGTGTTCTTCGTGGCGGTGGCACACGCGGCGTTCCTCGTCGCATCGACGGTGCTGTTCGCGCACAACGCACTGGCGTGGGACCTCTGGCGTGTTCGACCGGTGGCGGTGCGCCTCGTGATCATCCAGAGCGTGTTCATGTTTCCCGCGGCATTCGTGTCGCTCCGTGCGGCCACCGAACTCGCGCGACGCACTCGCGACGCTTCGACGCGCGCTCGCTTCGCGGCCGCGGCATTCCTCGCCATTCGATGCATGCGCGTCGTGGCAGGGCTCGCGGTCGCGTCGGAACTCTCGACCGGCGACATCGCGTGGCCGCGGTTGTTCTACGCGCTGCCGGGGCTGGCGATCGCGTTCGGCATCGTCGCGCTACTCCTGCGCGCAGCAGACCGCGTCGATCGCGCCGAACATTCCGTCGCGCGCGAGCCCGCCGAGATCACTGCGCTGCGCGCGTGAGGTCGATGGCGTACTGGTGGCCCGTCGCGCCGGTGCCCCAGCCGCCGATGTAGAGAACGTGGAGGCCGGCGTTGGGGCTGGTCGGCGTGGTGAGGATCGAGCCCCAGTTGGCGAAGCAATCCGATGGGCCCGTCGCACAGTAGAGTCCGGTGAGGCCATCCGTGTAGACGACGTTGGGCACCGACCAGTCGAGCGCGCAGCCGTGAGCACTCAGTCGTTGCGCCGGCGCGCCCGGACACGAGGTCCACCAATACGTGTCTTCACCGCCGCCCGCGTGCTCGCAGGTCGCGTTCACGCTCGCCCCACTGGGATAGTGACCCATCAGGCGCATCGTCTCGCCGGGATCGACGGGCGTGAGCGTTCCGGTGCCGGTTGCGACGTGTCGCACGAACAGGGTCGCCGATCCCGTCGCCGTGCCGATTCCAGCGGCGACGATGTAGTAGGTGCCTGCTTCGAGCGCCGCCACGATCTGCGAACCGGGCTGTCCCGGGCACGCAGTGTTCGCATCGCACGCGCGCGCGAGCGTCAGATTGAGCAGCGCGCCGTTTTCGTCGGTGAACGCGAGCATCGTCGGCCACGTCGCGGTGTGCGTGTCGGCGTAGACGAGTTCGCGCGTCGCGATGGTGAATCGGAACCACACGTCGGGGCCGTTGCTCGAATCGCAGAGGCGAATCGAGTGGGTCGCGTCGAGCGTGTCGAACGGCACTTCCAGGTGCGACGAAGCCGTCGGCATCACCATCGTCTGCTCTTCGATGACATCGGCCGCATCGGCCCGGGGCGCGTCGCTGGTCACGTCGGGCGCGTCGAAGTCGACATCCGCGGCGTCGGTGGCCATCACGTCGGGAGCCGGGGGACGCGGCTCATCGATGTGCAGCACTGCGCCCGCGCGCTCGTCGTTTGCCGGCGGACCGCAGCGCTCGCGCGTGCACGTGTCCTGCGGCGCGTCGATCGTGTCGAGCGCATCGACCGCATCGCGCGCCACGTCGTCGGCGTCGGATCGCGCGTCGTTTGCGTCGACGCTGCCATCGCGCACGTGAATGGGGCGGAACGTGCACGCCGATGCGAGCACCACGACACCGAGCACCGCCGAGACGCGAAGCGCTCGCATCAGAACCGACCTCCGACGCCGAGCAGCGCGCCGCCTTCGGGAAGGGGAACGATCGATGCCGTCGTTCGTGGCGCACGGTCGGTGGTTCTCGCGACGATGAGCCAGACGGCACCGCCCGCGATCATTGCGGCGCCGATGCCGAGCGACCAGTTCGTCAGCGCGCTGTAGGTGATGCCTGCATTCGCCGACGCGGCATCGGGGCACACGATCGCATCGGACTCGTCGGTGCACGGCGCCAGCGCGCTCGCGCGCAACGCGTAGAACAGCACACTCGATGCAGCGACCAACACGCCTGCGCCACCGAGCACGATCGCGCCGACCGGGACACTCGCTGCGCGCGTCGGCTCGACGGGAACCCGCGGCGGCGGACTCGACGAGGCGACCGTGACGGGCTCGACCCGCATCGGTGCGGCACTCGGGGCTGCGGATGTCGCGACCCGCGCACGAAGCGACGCGATGCGACCTTCGACGACGGGGCGATTGGCAGCAGTCGGCATCGCTTCGAGATACGCCACGAACGCATCGAGCGCTCCTTGCGGATCGTTGGCGTCGTAGAGCGCGCTCCCCACGTTGAAGAGCAACGCGGGATCACGCGACAGGCGATACGCCTCGCGGAACTCGACCGCGGCCTGCGCGAAGTGACCCGCCCGATACTCGGCAGTGCCCGTCTGGTAGTGCGCCGAAGCCAAGGCCACGTCGCTCGAAACCGGCGCGGTCTGCCCGTACGCGCTCGCACTCACCAACGTGATCCAGAGGGCGCCGAGTACGGCTCGCTTCATCACGCGCGCAGTGTACGGCAGTGACCACGCGCAGGGGAGGACTATGCATTCGCGCATCGGTGCGTCGCGCGAACGATGCTACGGTCCGCGCGTGCTGTTCGACACGCTCGACGAGATCGGGCTCCGGAAACTCGTGGTCGTCTCGGATCGACCTTCCGGCCTGCGCGCGCTGATCGCAATTCACGACACGACCCTCGGCCCCGCAGCCGGTGGCGTGCGAACGCGCGCGTTCCCCGACGAATGGGCTGCCCTTCGCGAGGTGGCCGCACTCGCGCGAACGATGACGTACAAGTGCGCGCTCGCCGGGCTTCCGTGCGGCGGCGGCAAGGCCGTCGTGATGGATCATCCCGGTCTCGATCGAACGCACGCGTTCGAAGTGCTCGGCGCGGCAGTCGAGTCGTTGGGCGGCTTGCTCCGAACCGCGGGCGATTTCGGCACGACCGAATCCGATCTGCGCGCGATGGAGCGTCGCACGCAGTACGTCAGCTGTGATCCGCAGGGGATCGATCTCGAAGGTGCGACCGCGCGCGGTGTGCTCCTCGCGATGCGCGAAGCGGCGGTGTCGATCGGCTTCGAGGACCTCAACGGGCTCGATGTGATCGTGCAAGGCGTCGGCGCGATCGGCTCGGTGCTGGTGCGCGATCTGGTCGAGCACGGTGTGCGGGTCCGCGTGTGCGACGTGAACGAAGAGCGTACGCAGGCCGCCGTCGATGCGTACGGTGTCGAGATCATCGGACTCGACGACCTCGTGCGAACACCGTGCGATGTGTTCGCCCCGTGCGCGCTCTCGTCGGTGGTCGATGCGGCGATCGCGGCGACCATTCCGTGCAAGGTGATCTGCGGCGCGGCGAACAACCCGCTCTCGGAAGACTCGGTCGCGGACGTTCTCGCGGCGCGCGGGGTGCTGTACGTCCCGGACTTCGTCGCGAACGCGGGCGGTGTGATCGAAGGCATGGGCGACGCCGTGCTCGAACTCGACGATCGCACCGCGCTGATCGAACGCATCGCCGAAACCACGCGCGCGGTTCTCGAGGCCGCGCGTGAGCGAAACGAAACACCGTTGGCCGTCGCACGTGCGCTCGCTCAAGCACGCATCGACGAGGTCATGCCAAAGTGGCGACGTAGAGGATAGAGTCCGTCCGGGTGCTCGCTCGAGCCCCGGGGAGTTCTATCGATGGCGACGTTCAAGAACAGACACGGTGCGTACGTAAAGCGTGGCGGTGCGAAGAGCGTGCAAGCTTCGCAAGGGCAGTGGGACGCACTCGTGGAGACGATGGTCATCGCGACGTGCATCGACGGGATTCTCTCGCCGGGTGAGTCGGAAGCGCTCGCGGCGTTGATTCTCGATACGCCCGGATTCGGTACGCTCGACAACAAGGCCCTCGCGCGCGTGGTGGAGCGGGTGGCTTCGAACATCGCGAGCGAGGGGCTCGACGCGCGCGTGAAGTCGATCGCCAAGGCACTCGCCGGCAACGAGCCGCTTCGCGAGGAAGCATTCATGCTCGCGACGCTGTTCGTTCACTGGGACGGCGAGGTGGGCGAAGAAGAGCAGGAGTACTTGAACTCGCTGCAGGACGCGCTCGCGATCAACGACGAGCGCGCGAGCCACATCGATTCGGTGCTGGCGGAGTGGTCGGAGAAGACGACCGCGAGCTGAGCGACCTCACCCCAGCTGCC
>CBIHQZ010000664.1:0-4630 GCA_966212315.1 uncultured Myxococcales bacterium | reverse complement strand
CCATGAACCCGGGCGTGTCCTGGAAGAACACCAGCGGGATGTTGAACGCGTCGCACAGCTGGATGAAGTGCGCGCCCTTGTCCGCGCTGTCGACGTCGAGCACGCCGCCCACTTGCATCGGGTTGTTCGCAAGGATCCCGACCGAGCGGCCGTTGATGCGCGCGAGGCACGTGATGATGTTGCGTGCCCAGCGCGGCTTGATGTCGAGGATGTCGCCGTCGTCGACGACCGCACGAATGAGTTTGTGCATGTCGTAGGCGCGACGAGGGTTGTCCGGCACGAGATCCAGCAGTGACTCTTCGCGTCGATCGATCGGATCGCTGCACGGCACGATCGGCGGCGCTTCTTCGCAGTGCGACGGGAAGTACGAGAGGTACTTGCGCACGAGGGCGATGCACTGCTCGTCGTTCTCGACCTCGCCGTCGCTCACGCCGGAAATCTCCGAGTGAACCTTGCTCCCGCCGAGATCCTGTTCGCCGATCTCTTGCCCGGTCACGGCCTTCACGAGCGGCGGTCCGCCGAGCGCCATCGAGCCGATGTTCTTCACCATCGGAACGAAGTCCGCGAGCCCCGGGATGTACGCCGTTCCCGCAGCGCCAGGGCCGACCATCGCCGCCACCTGCGGCACCACGCCCGACATGATCACCTGCTCGCGGAACAGATGACCCGTCCCCGCGAACTGCGAAATCATGTCGGCGTTGCGTGATCCAGGATCGATGCGCGCACCGGCCGAGTCGATGAACCACACCATCGGGTGTCGCCCCTTGAGCGCCATCTCGCGTAAACGCGTGACCTTCACTTCGCCGGTCTCGCCGATCGAGCCGCCCTTCACGGTGAAGTCGTACGCCGCCGCGCACGCGATGCGTCCGTTCACGCGACCGAAGGCCGCGATCACGGCATCGGCGGGGGGCTTGTCGGTGCCGTCGGGGCCGGCAGCCATGCCCATCTGCGTGCCGTGCATCCCGACTTCGAAGAACTCGCCGTTGTCGAAGAACTTCGCGATTCGTTCCCGCGCGGTGAACTTCCCGCGATCGTGCTGCTTCTTGACCTTGTCCGCCCCGCCCATCGCGCGCACCACTTCGCGGCGCACCTCGAGTTCGGCCACCCGTTCACGCATCGTCGGCATCGATCTATCTCCCGGTCCAGCGCGGCGCGCGCTTCTCCATGAAGGCCACGAGTCCCTCTCGCGCGTCTTCGGTTCCCAGCAGTTCGTACAGTTGATCGCGCAGCCATGGCAGCGCCTCGGCGAGCGTGCGATCACCCATCGTCGCGTACGCAGCGAGCCCGCGCGAAATCGCGGTGGGTGACTTCTGCGCGAGCTGATCGGCGATCGATTTCACTTCGGCATCGAGTCGATCGGCCGCCACCGCACGATTCACGAGCCCGAGTCGCACTGCATCGTCGGCCGAGAGTTTTTGCGCGAGGAGCATCATCTCGAGCAACGGCCGGCGCGGCATCGTGCGCGCGAGTACGGCCATGATCATCATCGGCCACAGACCCACGTTGATCTCCGGCGTGCCGAGTTGCGCGTCGGTGCTCATCACCGCCATCGTCGCCGCGGCCACGAGTCCGAAGCCGCCACCCATCGCGGCGCCGCCGACCTTCGCCACGATCGGTTTCGTCGAGCGCATCATCGCGAGGAGCAGGTCGGAGTAATCGCCCTTCGGTGGCAACGCACTGGCCGCGCCACCGCTCGACATCTGCCCGAGATCGCCGCCCGCCGAGAACGCCTTGCCGTTCGCGGCCAGCACGATCACGTGCACCTTCTCGTCGCGCAGCGCGCCGTCGAGCGCATAGAGCAGCTCGTTCACCATCTCGTTCGAGAGCGCGTTCTTCCGCTCGGGGCGATTGAGCGTGATCGTCGCGACGAGGGCCTCGGTCCCGTAGTGGATCGTCTGGTACATCGGAGATCGCTACACGCTACGCGGAAGGTTCAGGATCGCGCGTGCTTCGTCGACCGTGGCCGGCGTGCGGCCGACGTCGCGGCACATGTTCGCGACCTTCTCGACCAGCTCGCCGTTCGAGCGCGCCATCTTGCCGTTGGGGAGATAGAAATTGTCCTCGAGTCCGACGCGCACGTTGCCGCCCAGCGACAGCGCCGCAGCGCAGAGGAACCATTGCTCGCGCGAGATGCCGACGACCTTCCACGTGCTGCCCGCGGGGAGATTCTCGGCTTGGAAGGCGAGGTGTCGCGCCGTGGCCTTGATGCCGCCGACGACGCCCATGATGAGCGAGAAATCGAGCGGGCCTTTCAGCAGGCCCATGTCGATCAGCGGTTCCACCGAGTGCACGTGCCCCGTGTCGAAGCACTCGAGTTCGGGCTTCACGCCTGCTTCGTTCATCATCCCGATCAGGTACTGGATGTCTTCGAGCGCGTTCTGGAACACGAAGTTGAAGACCCAGCCCTTCTTCTTCGGGTTGTACTTGGCGTAGTTCATCGACCCCATGTTCAGCGCCGCGATCTCGGGGCGGTACGCCTTCACGTGGGCGGCTTTCTTCTGCTCGGGATCGATGGTCCCCGTCGAGAAGTTCAGGATGATCGGGCAGGCCTTGCGGATCGCATCGCCGATCGCGGCGAAACGCTCGGACGAATAGGTCGGCGTGCCATCGTCGTCGCGTGCGTGGATGTGCACCACGGCGGCGCCGGCGTCGTAGGCGCTCTTCGCTTCGCGCGCATAGTCGTCGAGCGTGTACGGAATCGCTTCGCATTGCGCGCGCGTGGTGACCGCGCCGCTCATCGCACACGTGATGATCGCCTTGTCCGAGAGAGCACTCATGGAGACTCCTTGTCGCGATTCAGTTCGTCGCGGATCTGCTTTTCGAGCTTGGAGAGGATCTTGAGAAGGGACTTCTGCTCGTTCGCGCTCAGCGTCTCGAGCGCGTGACGGAACGCCTGCATCGGTTCGATGGGCACGTTGCGCGCGAGCGAACGACCCTGCGGCGTCAGCCGGATCATCACCACGCGGCGATCGCTCTCGCTGCGAATGCGCTTCACGAGCCCGGCGGATTCCATCCGGTCGATGATGCCGGTGACGGTGCTATTGCGGGTCTGCATGCTCTCCGAGAGTCCGGTGAGCGACAGGTCGCCGATGCCCGAGAGGAGCTTGATGACGGTGAGCTGCGGGCCGGTGAGATCGTGGCGCCGGGCTTCGTCCTTCGTGAGCCGCCGGCTCTCTGTGTAGAGAAAGATCAGCGTCTCGACGATACGGTCGAACGCGCGCTTCGATTCGTCGTCGGCGAGAGCGAGAAGGCCGGCCATTTGTTTCGTGTACGAAATACTCGGACACGAAATACATGGCAAGGGCCGGTGCCGGGAGAAACGACTTGGGCCCGGGAGCGGACTGCGCCCGGGCCCGATGATTCACCGTCGATCGTTGCGATTCAGATCCCCAGCGTCTCCTTGGTCACGACACGCGTGCCGGCGACGCGGTCGGCCAGCCGACGCGATTGCTCACCGAGTATCAGCGCGATCTCGACGACGCAGAGCGCAAGCGGTGCGATCGCGACGATGCTCGACCCGGCACCGAGCAGCGTGCCGAGAAAGGCGAATACGAAGGCGAGGACGTTGCCGAAGGAAGCGCGTACGAGCGAGCGCGCGAAACTCACTCGGGTTCCGTCGCAGCGAACGACGCGCGTGCCTGCGACGCGTTTGCCGATGCTCTGCCCCGACTCACTCGCCGTCATCATTGCTTCTGGAAGAACGGGGACGAAGAGGATCGCGAGGGTGGCTGCGAGTTGAACGCCGACGCCATCGATCGCGGATTTCCAGGCGGTCGTCGCGACCATGGTGATGACCGCGAAGAGCACGTTCGCGATGCCGTCGACGAAGCGACCGATGAAGCGGCTCGAGAAGCTGGCGGTGTAGAGCGCCCGTTCCTCCTGGGTGTCGGTCGGCGGCGCGGGCGGCGCCTCGTACTCGTTGGTGTAGTTGAAAGTCGATGCGTTCGATGCGGTCTGGTCGATGGTCATGTGAGCCTCCGGTGCGCTACTTCTCGGAGGGACCGTTTCGAGGTTGCTGGACGGCGCCGTTTTTTCTCGGGCGCTGATCAGCCGATCAGGAGTGCGTTCAGCGCGAGCCACTCGAGTGACGCTTCGACTCGTCCTGCCAGGGCGTTCGGATGCGGATCGATCCCGAGCAGATGCCCGTCGCGATGCATCGCTTTCAGCCCCTCTGCGAGCGCGGAACGATCACGATGCCCGTCGGCCAGCCGCAGAACGGCCGCGTCGATCGGTTCGAGTTCGAGTTGCGCGTGCCTTCGATTCGTTACCGCGACGCCGAGCGTCGCCTGATCGCGGGCGAGGGGACAGCCGAGCGGCGTGAGTCCGGCCTCGTCGGCGTAACGCGCCGGGCCAGCGTGGAGCGTGACGATGTCGTCGAGCGCGAGCGAGGCGAGATCGAGTTCGTGCGCGAGTGCATGCGCGATCTGTTTCGCATCGGTCACACCCGAACGCCGCGCCGCTTCCTCGCAGAGCATCTGAAACGAGACCGGACGCCGTGCCGCTTCGACCAACACGCTGAGTGCCGCTTTCGCGAACGGCGCGCTGCGCGAGAAGCGTACGCCGTCGCATGTGAACGACAGCGACGACGTCGTCCGCAATGATCCCGCATCGGCGTCTTCCGCGAGTTCTG
>CBIHQZ010000663.1:0-4642 GCA_966212315.1 uncultured Myxococcales bacterium | reverse complement strand
GTCGAGCATCTCGCGTCGGGCATCCGCGCCGAGGACCTCGCGCACGGCGGGTGCGCCAGTGGCCTTCACGACGAACGCCCGGTCGAACGCCTCGTCTCCGAGCACCAGGTCCTGCGCGCCGAGCAGGGTTGCGAACTTCGCGACGATGCCTTCGCGCGTGACCGAAAGGTTCCCGGTCCACGGTGCCGTCGGCACGGCGATGAAGGCCGTGCTGTAGTCCACGTTCGTGGGGTGAACGGCGCCGTCGATCGCCACCGTCAGACCGTCGCGGGTCCCGTCGACCCGCGGCCACTGGCGATGTGCCCACCCGATCCGCGCTCGCCGGATCACCGCGCCATCGTGACCACACCGAGGGTCACCGCGCGCGAACCGACCACGCACGCCGCGCCGAGCGGTTCGCCCGGCACCATCGCCGCGAACTCGCGCTGCATCCGTTCGTCGCGAACATCGATGCCGTGTGCGTAGGGCGAGAGCGCCGGGAGGCAGACGAATCCGCGCGCGGTCACGAACACCGGCAGGAGTTTTCCCACGCCCGCGCCGCCCGCGACGAACATCGCCGGATGAAGGTGGCCCACGAACACACGGCCGCCATCGCCGAGTGCTTCCGCACGGAGTTCGCACACGCGCACGGGATCGTCGCCGTGATGCACGCGATGCGGGCCGACCGCGGCTTCGATCACGGCGCGAGCGCCGCGCTTGTCGAGCCATTCGCGCACGCGACGATCGTGATTGCCGACGACGATGGTGACTTCGATGTGCGCGAGCGCGTCGAGGAATCTCGCGAGCGGCGAATCACTGCCACCGTGCGCAGCGCCCGCTCCGTGCGCGAGATCGCCGGCGACCACGAGATGACGCGCGTGCGTTCGTTCGAGCAACGAGCGCACCCGATCGAGCAGCCCTGCGTCGTCACCGACCGGCACGCGATAGCCACGGGCGCGCAGCGTCGCGGTGTAGCCCGCGTGCACGTCGGCGATGATCAGCGTGCTCGCGTCGCGAACGAACACGCCGCCCGGTCCGTACAGTTCGACGCCGTCTCGCAGTGTGACGTGATCGCGCTCGGTCACGGCATCTCCGTCGCACCGTATTCGAGATACATCGCGTGCGCGGCGGCGACGAGTGCCTGGTCGAGATCCTCGGGCGCCACCCGGTCGCGCATCGCGGTGACGAAGAGCGGAATCGAAAGCGCGCTCGGTCGCGTGAGTGTGCGCACGCACCAGGTGCGCTTGCGGATCGATCGCAACACGCGTTCGGCATGATCGCCGTCGAGCGCGGTCCAGAGCGTGTGCTCGAGCGCGCGCAAGAGCACATGCCCGGGGGCGTGTTTGCGAAGCACGTCGTAGAGCAGACCCGGCGAAGCAGCACCCGGTTTGCCGCTGGGAATGGTGAGCTGCGAGACGCGCGCGACTTCGCGGAACTGACTCTTCGCGAACTCCGTTCCTTCGAAGGTCCCCTGGATCTCGCTCTCGAGACCTTCTGGTGCGAAGAGTTCGCGAAGGATCTCGGGATCGTCGAGCAGCACCGCGGCTTCGCGATCGATCGAGAGCATCACGCCCAGATCGTTGGCCACGGACTCCGCGCCGCGTTCGGTTCGCCGTCGCCAGCGCCACGAGATCGCGCGGCCGATCACTTCGTTCGCGCGCGTTCCGGCAAACGTGAACGCCGCGATGTGCACGCGCTTCTTTTCCGTGACGATGTCGACCACGAATCGCTCGGGCGTGGGAATCGTGCTGCGCCGCCGATGCGCGACCAGAAGATCCACGACGGCCTTCGCAGTGCCCGGCACCAGATCGAGCCGCAATGCGACCTCGCGAACCGCATCCGCACGCACGTCTTCGTCGCGCGCAGCCTCGAGCGGAATCCAGATCGCCGTGTACGCGCTCCCACTCGGCCATGAGCGTTCCGGTCTGCGTCGGCATCGTTCCGGCCCAACGAGCCACGCGCCGCGCGCTGTTCTTCTCGCGCGCTACCTGCATCTCACCCGGCGAATGCGCCATCACGCGCCACGGCACCCCCGCGAGGACGAAGACGCTGCCGGGATCGAGACGCGCGGCGAAGATCCCGTCGACGTGTCCGATCGAGCGCCCTCCTGCACGCACGATGACCGCAGGCTCGGCCGAGATCGTTCCGACCGCGCGAAGATAGCGACGCAGCGCGCGTGCTCCGAGAAGCGTGTAGCCGCCCGCGTCGTCACGTTCGATCCGGTGGATGTCGCGTTGCTGTTCGAGTGCGTCGCCGCCGGTTTCGAGATGATCGAGCACGGCGTCGAGCTCGCGATCGGTGAGGTGCCGAAACGGATCCGCGCGCTTCAGCACGCGAAGTATCTCGTCGAACCGCACCGGCCCGAGCGCGCAGATGCCGAGCACCGCCTGCACCGCGACGTCGAGATCGTCACGACGCAACACGAGCGGTTCGATCTCGCCGCGATTCGAGCAACGCTTGAGGGCCACCGCCGCGAGGAGGTCGAGCACGTGGAGCGGTGCGATGCGCGCGACACTCACACCGCCCGGACGGTGATGACTCCGTCCGGCCGATTGCGTGAAGCGCGTCACCGATCCCGGGGTCTGCAGCAGGATCACCTGTTCGGCTTCGGGCACGTCGACCCCGACTTCGAGGCTGTTGGTCGTGACGACCGCCTTGAGTGCGCCGTCGGCGAGTTCTCGAGCAACCAGCGCGCGTTCGTCGGGCGCCATGGAGCCGTGAAAGCACGCGATCGGAATGCGTGACGGCAGCACATCGCGCAGTGCCTGCGTCCAATGCTCCGCGACCGGGCGCGATTGCACGAACACCAACGTCGTGCCGTCGACACCGGCGATGCGACGCGCGATCGCGGGAAGCATCTGCCGCCCCGCCCACCCGGCCGATGGAAACGGCGCGTCGAAGCCCGGGGTGATCAACTCGATGATCGGTCGCGCCGCCTCGCCCGCGACGCACACGCGCGCCGCTTCGTTCCCGCCGATCCACTGCGCGAGTCGTTCGAGCGGATGCACGGTCGCACTCAACGCCACGCGCCGCGGTCGCGTTCCGCCGGCGCGTTCGATCCACGCCCCGAGCGTTTCGAGGGTCGCGGCCAGAAGCGCGCCGCGTTTTCCCTCCGCGAGCAGATGCGCTTCGTCGAGCACTACGTCGCGCACGGTCGTGAGTGCGTTGCGCGCGCGCGTGCCGAGCACGATCGCGAGCGACTCGGGGGTGCACACGAGCACATCGGGCGGTCGCGTGTTCACCGCCGAACGTTCGGCCGCGCTCGAATCGCCGGTGCGCGCAGCAAGTCGCAACGGACGCGACGCGAACTCACTCGCCCACGCGACAAGCTTCTCGAGTCGATCCGCTTGCTGATGCACCAGCGCGCGTGTCGGCGCGATGTAGAGCAGCCGCACGCCGGGCGGATCACTCGGCTGCAACGAGAGCGTGAGCGGAAGAAACGCCGCGAGGGTCTTTCCCGATCCCGTCGGCGCGACGAAGAGCACGTCGCCCGCGTGTTCGAGTTCGTCGAAGGCTCGTCGCTGCACGTCGGTCGGCGTCATCCCGCGCGCCGCAAGGTACGCGATCGAACGCGCACGCACCGTGTCCCATGCGCCCCGCATCTCGTCTGCTGACACCGTCACCGCGCGCTCACTGTGGTGTGCGCATCCTCGTGCAGCAAGCGTCGGTCACTCGCGTTTCGCCCGCGCGCCGCCCTGCCGTTCGAAGAGCCCGCGCACATCGTCGATGGTGTTCGCCTGCGCCGCACTCTTGTCGTCGCGAATGCGCACGATGCGAGGAAATCGCAGTGCGTAGCCGGAACGATGCCGGGTCGAGCGATGGACGCTGTCGAACGCAACCTCGAGCACGAGTTCGGGTCGCACCGAACGAACCCGTCCGTAGCGCGCGGTGGTCATGCGCGTGAGTTTCACCGTGAGGGCCTCGATCTCTTCGTCGGTGAGCCCCGAATACGCCTTGCCGACGTTCACGAGTTCCGCGCCTCGCCACACCGCGAACGTGTAGTCGCTGAGCATGCCGCGCCGCTTGCCGTGGCCTTCCTCCGCGGCGGTCACCACGACGTCGAGCGTTCCGTACGCTTCTTTCACCTTCACCCACGATTGCCCGCGCCGCCCCGCGTCGTAGGGCGCGTCGTTGCGCTTGAGCACGAGGCCCTCGGCGCCGCGATCGAGTGCGGCGAGTCGCAACGGATCGAGTTCGCGTTCGCCCAGCGTCTCGATCGGCGAGAGACGCACGCGCTCGCGTGCTGCGCCGAGTGTCGCGATGCGCGCTTCGAGCAATGCGCGCCGCGTGACGAACGGTTCGTCGATCACCACTCGCTCGCCGTCGACGAGAATGTCGAACGCCACGAACACGACCGGTCGTCCCGCACGCATGCGGTCGTCGACCCGTTTGCGATTCAATCGTTCCTGCAGCACCGCGAACGGCGCGATGTGCCCGTCGGGATCGACCGCGATCACCTCGCCGTCGAGCACGAAGGTTCCATCGCATGCGCGCAACGCGTCTTCGATCTCGGGGAACGTGCCGTCGATCGCATCGCCCGAGCGCGCGAACATCCGCACCAGACCGAGCCCGCGGTGCACCTGCGCGCGCACGCCATCGAGCTTGTCTTCCACGATCCACGGTTCGCCCGATGGCCGCGTGGTCACACTCTGGATCGGCGTCG
>CBIHQZ010000662.1:0-4653 GCA_966212315.1 uncultured Myxococcales bacterium | reverse complement strand
GGTGCTTCGCGAAGCGAGAGCGCGTTGCAATCGCTCTCGCGGCAGTTGCTCGCGACGCAGAACGCCGATGGCGGATGGGGAAGCGCGCGTGGTGACACTTCGATTGCGATCGCGACGGGCAGCGCGCTCTACGCGTTGCGCCTGCTCGGATTCAGCGATCAAGACCGCGCCGTGTCGCGTGGTGCGCAGTGGTTGGTTTCGCATCAGGGAGAAGACGGCGGGTGGTCGCACGGTGGTTCGTCGCGCGGCGAGGCGATGTGGGCGGTGCTCGGTCTGGTCACCACCGATGTCGTTTCGGTCGACGTGCAAGGGGTTCAGGACGGCGCGCATCTCGACGGGAACGTTCCGCTGCGGATCGTCGCGCGAGACAACGCGGGAAGCGCGGTCGAGCGAATCGACGTGTCACTCGACGACGTGACCGTGCAGAGCAACTGCGCGTCGCAACTCGGTTACACCCTCGATGCGACGACCCTCGGCGACGGTGCCCACGCGATCGACATCGTGGCCACGAACGCGCGCGGTCAATCGACGCGGCGACGCGTGCAGTTCTACGCCGGCGCGTACTACCTGACCGAACTCGGGTCGCGCTTCGAGGACCACGGCACCACCTTCGCGCTTCGTGACCTTGCGCCGCCCGCCACGGCGCATCGTGTCGAATTGCACGTGTTCGCGACCGCTGCCGGCACCCCCGCCAGCGCCGCACCCACGCGTGGCGCCGAGGTGTTCCATGCCGCGCAGAACGGAGTCCAAGGGCCGGTGCGCTTCTTCTGGAACGGGCAGAATGCGCAAGGACAAGCGGCGCCGCATGGTCGCTACCTCGCCGAGGTCCGCTTCGTCGATGCGCAAGGGCACGTCGTGCAGCATCTCGACACCCCCTTCGTGAACGACACCGCCGAGGCGCAGCGTGCGCAGTACGGCGAGGTCGACGGCAACTTGCAGGCCGCGGGTCGCGGCGCGATCGCCAACGCCGATGTCGAACTGCTCGACGAGCGTGGGGTCGTCGTGCAGCGCGCGCGATCCACGTCGCAGGGCAATTACCGCTTCCGCGCAGTATCGGGCGGGAACTATCACGTGCGTGTGCGTCGCGAAGGATTCGCCGACAGCGAAGCACCGGTGAACGCCGCGGCCGGTGCCAGCGCGAGCGCACCGATGAGCCTCGTCGCGCACTGACGTCGCCGCGCGATGCGCGACACGCTTGCCAACGGATGCAGCGGGTCGCCATGCTTCCCCCGCCATGGCGTTCTTTCAGACCCCACCGAGTCTCGGCAATCAATACGACACCGACCGCGTGCTCCGTTCGTACCTCGCGCGAACGCTTCCGCCGGAAGTGTTCCGCGCGATCGAGCCGTCGCTCCAGGAGATGGGCGCGCTCGCGGGCGGGCCGCTCTATCAGCAGCAGCTGGCGGATCGGTTGAACGAACCGACGCTCACCCAATGGAACGCGTGGGGGCAGCGCGTCGACGAGATCGAGGTGTCACCGCTGTGGAAGGAAGCCGCCAAGATCGCGGCGACCCACGGCGTGGTCGGCACGGCATACGAGCGGAAGCACGCGGAGCATTCGCGCGTGCATCAGTTCTCTCTCGTGTATCTCTTCAATCCGTCGACGGACGTTTACACCTGTCCGCTCGCGATGACCGACGGCGCCGCGCGCACGCTGATCGAGCACGGCAATCAAGCGCTGATCGATCGGGCGATTCCGCGACTCACCAGTCGTGATCCCGACACCGCGTGGACGTCGGGCCAATGGATGACCGAGCGAACCGGCGGGTCCGACGTGGGGCTGAGCGAGACGGTCGCGCGGCGCGGCGACGACGGGCAATGGCGCTTGTACGGCACGAAGTGGTTCACCAGCGCGACGACGTCGCAGATGGCGCTCACGCTCGGGCGCCCCGAAGGCAATCCACCGGGCGGGCGTGGGCTCGCGCTCTTCTATCTGGAGACCCGCGGCGCGGATGGGCGCTTCAACGGCATCCAGGTCAATCGCCTCAAGGACAAGCTCGGTACGCGCAAAGTGCCGACCGCGGAACTCACGCTCGACGGTGTGGTCGCGATCCCGGTGACGGGCACTTCCGATGGCGTTCGCAACATCAGTCCGATGCTGAACATCACCCGCACCTGGAACGCGCTCTGCTCGGTGAGCGGGCTTCGCCGCGGACTCGCACTCGCGCGTGACTTCGCGACCAAGCGATTCGCGTTCGGCGCGAAACTCTCGGAGAAGCCGCTGCATCTGGACACCATCGCGCGAGTGCAAGCCGAGTTCGAAGCGGCGTTCCATCTTGCGTTCTTCGCCGTCGAACTGCTCGGCCGCGGCGAGACGGGAATCATCACGGATCGCGAACGCGAATTGATGCGTCTGCTCACGCCGGTCGTGAAGCTCACGACGGCGCGTCAGGCCGTGAACGGTGCGAGTGAGATCGTCGAATCGTTCGGCGGTGCGGGGTATGTCGAAGACACCGGCATCCCGATGATCCTTCGCGACGCGCAGGTGCTCTCGATCTGGGAGGGGACGACGAACGTGCTGTCGCTCGACGCGCTCAAGTCGATTGCGAAGGGCGATGCGTTGCGCGTGTTCAACGAATCGGTGCAATCGTTCGCGCACGCCGCGGAGGGCACCGATGCTGCGCCGCTCGGCAAGCTCGCCATCGAGACCACCGCTCGTGCGACCGCGTGGGCGATGAGCAACGCGAGCGACATGCGCGCGATCGAGGCGGGTGCACGCAGATTTGCGCTCACGCTGGGGCGCTCGATGGAACTCGCGCTCCTCGTGCGCCAGGCGGCGTGGTCGCTGAAGAACGAACGCGACGCTCGTCCGCTCGCCGCGGCACGGCGTTTCGCGCGCGAGGGGATCGACCTTCTGGCGGATCTGTCGGCAGTGGATCTCGACGAGAACGCGCTGCTCACGAACGACGAGTAGCTGACCTCACCCCCGCTCCGCGCGCCCCTCTCCCTCCGACGCCACCGCGTGACGCGACGGACGCAGGCGTCGTCGAAAGAGGGGCTGGATTCCTGTGGCGTGAGTGGCGCCGGTGCGTGCGAAGAAGTTCAAGACACTGCGTGAGGGGTCGCATTCCCGCTTTGACCTTTGCGGATAACCTGCTCGGTTCGCGACGTCCTGATCCGCTGCGTTCGCTCGACCCGCGGCGCGATCCACCTTCTCGGTCCATCGCACGACACGTCGACGATTCTCACGCCGCGTTTCATCGTTCGAGCCCCTCTTTCGACGACGCCTGCGTTCGCGTGAATCGCAGTGGCGTCGGAGGGAGAGGGGCGCGCGGCAGCGCGGGTGAGGTCCGCGCAACTCACCGTGCGCAGGTCGAGCTGCTCCCCGCGTGATAGAGCGGATCCTGGTACGCGATGGTGTGGCCGATGGTCGTCGCGCTCGTCACCGATGCGACGGTGCTCCCGCCACGAACGATGCGAAACACGGGCGTGCCGTCTTCGAGCGGAACGCGGAACGACTGGATCCCGGCGCCGACGTCCTGTCGCGCGGTGTGCCCGTTGATCTCGATTTCGAGCGTTCCGGGTGCCGTGAGCAGGCCGACGATCTCGATCTGATTCTCCGCCATCGTCGGTCCGTTCACCGCGGTGAAGTAGTTCGCCGCGGTCTGCACCGTCGGTCGCGCGACGGTGGTGTCCATGCTGTGCGCGCGGTGGAAGTAGTAGACCGCATCGCGCGCGATCACCGGCTGCACGCCCGTCTTGAACCACGCGATGTAGTAAGCGGCGAGATCGTAGAAACCGGTCTGCGTGCGCGTCGACGGTGTCATCTCGCTGTCTTCGGAATAGTCGTTCCACGTGATCAGCTGCACCCAATCGGCGCCGCCCTCGATCGCCGCGGCCCACTGCGCGCGGTACGCGCCGGAGTTGCTCGACTCGGTGTAATGCAGTTCCTTCGGACGGCTGTCCTGCGGCCGCACCGGCGCCATCCACACGAGCCCCGCGTTGTGAACGCCTGCGGCAACCGTGCGCAATCCGGTCGCGCCTCCTACTGTTCCCGATCCCCACGACGATGCGCCGTACAGCGGCACACCGTTGAAGCGCGCGCTGTTCGACGGCCAGCTGCCGACCGGCATCGGCACGAACGCGACGCGGTATCCCATCGACTCGAGTTGCGTGAGCGCGTTCTGCCAGAAAGCCGCGCTCCGTCGCTCCGCCGCGAATGCGGAGACGACGATGCGACCGTCGGCGAGCCGCTGCAACGCAGGGTTCGAGCCGACGCCGGTGAAGAGCGTCATGATGCCCGCCATCGCGGTGGCGTCGGTGCCGCCGGCGGCGCCGCCGAACGACGACGTCGTCATGTCGAGCACCAGCTGCACCGAGAAGCCCGGATCGACGCGCGCGATCGCGGCGAGCAACTTGTCGAGACGCGTGCGATGGATGCTGCTCGGATTCGGGTTGAGCACGTCGTAGGTGAACCCATCGAGCCCGATCGCGATCGCGCGTCGCACTTCGGTCTCCATGTTCCGCTCTTCGAAGTCCGTGCCCATCGGCCAGGGCGGGCTCTGTGCCCAGGGACGTTCACGCAGCAGCCCGCCGCAGAACTCGTGCGCGCCGCTCTCGCCGGCGGGGTTGAGATAGTTGCGCGCGTAGTAGTCGGTGGCCGGCGGCTGGTTGTCGAGCGAGATGGGGTAGGGCGAGAAGTAGTGCGCGAAG
>CBIHQZ010000661.1:0-4654 GCA_966212315.1 uncultured Myxococcales bacterium | reverse complement strand
CCGCGATGGCGACAACGCCGCCCGCGGTCGCGCCTGGCTCACCGGCGCGACACCCGCCCCGCGCGAACCATTTCTTCGGAAGATGTACGCGTCGTCGGTGCAGAGCGAACTGTTCAACGACTACCTCGCAGCCCGGCTGCGCGACGGGCTCATCGATCGCTACATCGACGGCGACCTTGCCGTGCGTCACCCGGTCGGCGGGCCGTTCGCGATCGACCCGGCCGAAGCCGCGACCACGTATGCCGCACGCACCTGTTCTGCGACGGGCCCCATGTTCGGCGTCGGCATGCGATGGCCGGAGCGCGAAGCGCGCACACGCGAGGAACAACTTCTCGCATCGAGTGGTTTGACCCTCGAGGCCTTCGCACGCGCGAGGGATCTCGGGGAAGGAACCCGACGCGCCATTCGTATCTGCCTCGACGCACTCGAACTCCGAGAAATTCCCAGCGAGCATGGCCCTGCCGATCTCGAGTTCCGCTTCGCGCTTCCCGCGGGCGGCTACGCGACCTCCGTGCTACGGGAGTTTCGAAAGTCGGACGATGAGGGCTTGAAACCGGCCGGTATGTCGGGCATCGAATCCCCGGACTCTGAACCCGAAACATCCGCGTAACTGCGGAGACATCACACCGACGGCGCGGTCGCCCGCGACACATCGACAAGCAGGTTCGCAATGCACGAAGGCAAAGGGCTCATCGGATTGTTCTCCCGACTCGCAATGGTCGGGGCCGAGTGGGTCATGTGGATCCTGGTCGGTCTGTCGGTGTTCAGCATCGCGATCATGCTCGAGCGCGGGCGCTTCTACTGGACCCTCTCCGACAATCTCGAAGCGCTCGCCGAAGAGCTGCGCGGCTTGCTCCGCAAGGGCGATATCGCAGGCGCGAAGAAGCGTCTCGAGCGTTCGCCGAGCCCCGCCGCGACCATCGCACTTGCGGGACTCAACGAAGCCGATCACGGAGCCGATGCAGCCGAAGCTGCGATGGCGGGCGCTGCTGCTCGCGCGAAGCTCGGACTCGAGCGCAACCTCGCGTTCCTCGGCACAGTCGGCAACAACGCACCGTTCATCGGGCTGCTCGGCACCGTCATCGGCATCATCCAGGCATTCGATGCACTGAAGGCCAACCAGACGGCGGCTTCGAGCACCAATCGCGCCGGCGACGCGGCGCAGGCGCTGCAGAACGCACAGGCCACGCTCGGCGCGACCGGACGCGTGATGGGAACCATCGCCGAAGCACTCGTCGCTACCGCGATCGGTCTCTTCGTCGCGATCCCGGCCGTCATGGCATTCAACTATTTCCAACGCCGCGTGCGTTCGATCGCATCGTCCGGCGACACGGTCTCCAACGTCGTCCTCGCGCATCTGCGCGCGACGCCGGGCTCCGTTGCAGTCGTGACCGCCGCGCCCGTCGCGACGAGCAGCGAGAAGCCGAAGGGGAACACTCGCAAGGGCGAAGCGTCCGCGGACGAGAAGAAGGGCGAGGAATAGCCCGATGGCCGGCGGTGCTTCTCAAGACGACGACGGAATGATCTCGGGGATCAACGTCACCCCGTTCGTCGACATCGCGCTCGTGCTGCTCATCATCTTCATGGTGACCGCGAAGTACATCGTGTCGCAGCCGTCGATCCCGGTGGACCTTCCGCGCGCCGCGAGCGGTCAGCAACAACAGATCAGCAACACGGTGCAGATCTCGGTCGACCGCAGCGGCAACATCTTCGTCGACACGCATCCCACCAACGAAGCCGAGTTGCGCACCACGATGGAGCAGCGTCGCGCCGCGAACCCCGAGGTTCGCGCGGTCATCGCTGCCGACCGGGCGGTACCGCACGGACGCGTGGTGCAGGTCATCGACATCATCCGAACCGCTGGCGTGAGCCGCTTCGCGATCCAGACCGAACTCCCCGGCGGCGCCGGCGCGCAGTGATTCGTTCGCACGAATGGTCCAAGGCGAGCGCGACTCGTTGAATCGGATCGAACGAACACTCGCGCGTGCCGAAGTGCGCGAGGACGCTTTCTCTCTCCAATACAAACAAGGTACGGAACGGGTCGATGCTGGTCGGTGGTCGCGGCGAAGAGCTGATGAACGAGGGCAGGCAGCGCAAGGCGCTCGCCGCGCTGATCGGCATCGCGCTCGCGCTGCATCTCGGCTCGGCCATCGGGCTCGACCGGCTCACGCGGCGGCTGCAACGCCCGCGACTCACGTGCCCGAACTCGGTGACGTCGGCGGTCGGGTCCCGCGTGACGCTGTCGGCCGAGGCTACCGGCGTCGCGTCGATTCGTGATTCGCGCTGGCGGGTCGTGACGCAGCCGGCGAATTCGTTCTATCGCTTCATCGCGCCGCACGCGAACCCGACGACGTTCACCGGGATGAACTCCGGGCAGTACGAACTCGAGTACAGCGTGAACGACACGCTGGGTCGCGCGTCCGCGTGCACCGTGCAGGTCACGCTGAGCAACGAGGTCGAACTCGAAGCGCCACCGCCGCCGCCGCCGGTGGTGCCGATCCCCGAGCCAGTGGTTCCGACACCGGAGCCACCGCGACCGGTCGAGCGACACGTCGATCGCACGCCACCGCCCGCGAACACACCGCCGCAGCAGCAAGCCGCGCCGCCGCCGGCGCCGACCGAAGCCGCGCCGATCATGACGGTCGAGGACGAGTTCTCGAACGAGCAGGAAGCCGCCGCGACGGGACACAACGTGAACGCAACGGGCGACGTTGCGAACAACGGCGTGCGACGCGGGCCGGGCGAGGGTGTGAGCGGCGCGCAGGCGGGTGGAACGGGAACGGGGCCCGCGCGTGCGGGAACCAATGCACCGGCTGCTGCACCAGCGATCGATTACGCGAGTCACGTCGCATTTCATTGCGACGAGAGCGCGATGCGCGACGAGTTCCCGGACGCCGCACGCGAGGCCGGGATCATGGACATGACGATCACGCTGACGGTCACCGTCGATGCGAACGGTCGCATCACCACCGTTCGTCCGACGAACGATCCCGGCTACGGGTTCGTCGCGGCGGCAACCGCGGTGGTGCGTCGCCATTGCGAGATCACGCCCGCGCGAGATCGGAGCGGCGCGCCGGTGTCCGAGACGAAACGCCAGTCCGTGCACTTCATGATGGAGTGAAAGGGTCGCGGCACCGCGTCGAACAGCCCGCCAATTCATTGGCAGGGCTGCGCGGGTTCGTGCGCGATCCGGACGTCCCGGGCTGCGCCGCCCATCCAGCTCGGACCCCGCGTCCGGACCTGCGCTCGCCCCCGACCGCCGCCTCCCCCCTCGAAAAGGTCCTTGTCCGGCTCGACAGCGGTAAGGGATACTCCGCGATCGCAACGATTGGACACGGCGAGGGAGATGCCGTGTCGGATCGGGAGTCTACGCCGGCGTGTCTTTACGTCGGGATGCGGCAGGAGAACACGGTGGAACGGATGCAACGCACGCTGGGAACAGCGGCACTCTTCGGTGGATTGGTCCTCTGCGCATCGAGCGCATCGGCGCAGACGCCCTTTCAGCGCAACATCGACGTACAGCAGTGGCGACCGGCTGCGGGGCCGTTCAACTTCCTGACGACCGAAGGGTCGCGCGTGAATTCCCACATGGGGATCTCGTTCGGCGCGTACCTGAACTACTCGTACCGTCCCTTCACGATCTACAACGCGGACTGCCCGAACCCCGACAACGACGACAATTGTCGTCCGTCGACCGTTCGCTCGCGCCCGGTCGAGCACCTCGCGACGCTGAATCTTCTCGCGTCGATCAGCTTGTTCCGACGCCTGCAGATCGCCCTCGACATCCCCGTCTCGCTCGAGAACGGCGATCTCGTCAGCGCGGCCGACGCGCGCCCCACGACGAACCCGGCGACGTCGCAGACCGGCGTCGGCCTCGGCGACCCGCGGCTCTATCTCAAGGGACGACTCGTGGGCGAAGGGCTCTCGGGCCCGGGTCTCGCGATCAGCGGCTTCGTGCAAGCGCCCCTCGGACGCTACGCGTGGAACCGCTCGTCGGTCTGCACCGGCATGGATGATTCGTGCGGCGCGTTCCTCGGCGACAACTCGGTCGTGTTCGGGCTCCGCGTCATCGGCGATTTCCGCCGCGGTCCGTTCGCGATGGCTGCCAACGCCGGCGTCATCCTTCGCCCCGACACGCTCCAGATTCTTTCGTCGTACGTCGGCAACCGCATCACCTGGTCGGTGGCTGGCAGCTACGACATCACGCCCCGCATCACGGGCGTGCTCGAGTTCTACGGGAGCACGGATCTCACGCGGCCGAACGTCATTCAGCAGAACGTGATCGAAGGCGATCTCGCCGCGCGTTACCGCATGGGCGACCTCTCGTTCTCGCTCGGTGGCGGCAGCGGCATCTTGCGCGGCGTCGGTTCGCCCGTGGCGCGCGCGTTCCTCGGCGTCGCGTATGCGCCCTACCGCGTGGATACCGACAGCGACGGCGTGTACGACGACGTCGATCGCTGCCCGACCGAACGCGAAGACCGCGACGGATTCGAAGACGCGGATGGTTGCCCCGACCCGGACAACGACGGCGACGGACTGAACGACGATCACGATCGCTGCCCGAACGCGCCGGAAGACCGCGACCACTTCCAAGACGAAGACGGTTGCCCGGATGCGCCGCCGGATCGCGACCACGACGGCATCGTCGACGGTG
>CBIHQZ010000660.1:0-4654 GCA_966212315.1 uncultured Myxococcales bacterium | reverse complement strand
CTGTGCGCCGCCGTCGTATTTTCGTTCATCGCCGCCACCCTCGCTGCCTGCACGGCACCTGTCGAAATCGAACATCCCGAGCTGATCGGCGAAGCGTCCCACATCGTCCGTAGTGACCATTGTCGCGTGGATGCCTGCGCCGAAGCCGAGCGCGCGTGCGAGAACAGCTGCACGGACTGCGAGACAGACTGCGTCATCAACGGCGGCTCGTTCGACGCCTGCCGCGGGATCTGCTGCCACTGCCAATCTTCCTGCGACCGCACGACGGCATCCTGCGCGCAGACCGACTATCGATTCGCACTCTCGGCCGATCGCGACGAAGACATTGCCGACGCATGCGGCCGGGCCGTTCAGCGCGACCGCGCCTGCGGTGTGTCGCCGGTCTCGATGGATTGCGACATCACCGCTCGCACCGAAAACCATGGGCGCGTCGCGGTGTACGAATGCATCGCACGCACGCCGTGCGGCACCGCGCCCGCGTGCTCGCCGCAGACGGCGGGCACGATTGGCGACGAATTCGATTCGGCATACCGGCAGTGTGGCTCGATCATCGACTCGGAAGTGACGCGCCGTCTGAACGAGCGCGAGCCGCGGCTAAACGCCGACGTGGTCGCCGCATTCCGCGCGTGCATCGCCCTCGGCACCTGCGGCGACATGGATTTCTGTCGCCAGGCCTGGGAACAGGCCGTCATCCGGCCCACCGGCTGATCCCCGCTCACCGCTGAATCCCCCGGCTCTGATACCGTCTCACCTCCCACGATGCGTACCCGACTCGGCCCGTTCACGCTCTCCGTCGCGATCTCTCTCGCCCTCGCATCGACCGCCCACGCGCAGGTCGGCCTCGGACGCATCCCGTTTCCCATTCACGGTCAGAACCGCGCCGCCACGCCGTTCGAACTCGCCATCGGACGCGGTGATCAGGCGCTGCGCCGTGGCGAGTACGCGAACGCTCGCACCGAGTTCGCGAATGCAGCGCGACTCGATCCGCACGACGCACGGCCGCCGTTCTATCTGGCCGAAGTCGACGTGCGAGAAGGGCACGTTCCAGCCGCGGAACCGCATCTGCGCGAGGCGATCCGTCTGAACCCGCGCATGGCGGAAGCGCACGCCGAACTCGGGAACGTGTTGCGCGAAACGCATCATCTCCCGGAGGCGATCACCGAACTCGAGGCCGCCATCCGGCTCGATGGCCAGCTCGCCGAAGCGCACCTGATGCTGGCGATGTCGCTCGAAGACCGCGGCGATCGCGATCGGGCCCTCGCGGAATACCGCACCGCCGTGCGGCTCGCCCCCGACGAACCGATCGCGTCGTTGAATCTCGGCATGCTCCTCGCGAACACTCACCCCGCCGCGGGTTCTTCGGAGCGCGCGGAAGCGTTGCGATCGTTGAACACTGCGGTTCGCAACGCCCACGACGAACGGGCCATCCTCGCGAGCGCGGGCCCCGCATTGCGCTCCATCGGCGAATCGCAACTCGCGGCGCAGACCCTCGAGCGCGTGCGCGCGATGGGCAATCCGAGCGCCGCGGTTCTCGCCGAGCTGGCGCAGGCGTTGTGGGCGGCCGGCCAGCGTCCGCAAGCGATTGCGCGCATCGAAGAAGCCATTCACGCCGACGGGCAGCGCGCCGATTTTCACTACGTTCATGGGCTGATGCTCGCGGGGCAGGGAGATCGAGTACAGGCGCTCGCGGAAATGCGCGCGGTCGTCCGGCTCGGAGCGGGAACGCCGCTCGCGACGCAAGCACAGCGGCATGCGACCGAACTCGAGCACGCGGCGCATTAGCTGGTGCCGGTCACCGAGCTAGCAATCGCAGCCCGAACTCGGCCCGATGTTCGATGCGAACACGCGACGGAGATTCGGCATCGAGGATACACTGCGCGAATGCGCCGTTCTTTGCCTGCGAATCTCACGCTTCTGGCCGGTTGTATCCAGGCTTTGCTCCTCGCTTGCTCGAACACCAGCTCCGTCGATGACGGCTCGATGGCCGACGCGACGATCGCTGACGCCGCCGATGCAGAACTCGGTGACGCGCGCGCGATCGACGTGACTGCCGGCGATGCCGGTCCGCGAATGGGCTTCACCGTCGCTGCAGTCGCGCAATGCCGGGGTAACGAACCGATCGCCGGGTGCGCGGTGACGGCAATCGTCATTGTCGGAATGGTTCCGGGGCCCGAGGTCGTAAACGATGCGACCGTGTCCATGAACGGAGAGGCCTTGCGGCCTGCCGGTGCTGGCGGCCTCTATCAGGGAGTCCTGGTCGGTCACTACGCCGCGAGCTTCGACGCGACGGTGACCCGCGCCGCCGAAACCATTGCGGACTCCACCCACGCGGCGAGTGATTTCACCGCAACGCTGTCTCCGTCGGCGCCTTCTCGCGACATGCCGCTCACCGTCACGTGGACCCCGTCCGCCGAAACCGGCGTCGAGATGGATATTACCGTCACCGGTCCTGCCGGTTCGGGAGCATTCGGAATGCCATTTCAGGACAACGGCACGGCGACCATTCCTGCGACGGTCTTCTCGGTGTCTGGTGCGTACTCGATCCACTTGTATCGACGGTTCTTCACGCGCGGAACGGTTGGAATCCTCCCCTCGGCGTCGCCGAGGAATGCGGGCATCGACCGCACGTTCATGGTGACGGTTCCCTGACTCGCCACGGCGGCGGTGCGCGGGTCGAGCGCGCAACCGCGAAGCGAACGCCCGCCGCGACCCAGCTCGGGCGATTTTTGTACCGGCGCGGGACGATCGGCTCGGGTACCGTTGAGAACACCGACCAATCGGGGTAACCAACGGCAGCGATGAGGGGTTCGCGGGGTTTGGCGGCATGAAGCAGTGCCCGCAGTGCGGCAAACGATTTCTGTCGGACGACATTCGCGCATGCGATGTCGACGGCGGTGCATTGCAAGCGGTCATCGTGGCGACCGCAAAGGATCGTCTCGTCAACACCGTCGTCGAAGGCCGCTACCGCATGGAGGGCGTGCTCGGCGACGGCGGAATGGGTGTGGTCTACCGGGCGGTCGGCGTCACCGATCGACGCAAGTACGCGATCAAGGTCCTGCGCGCCGAGTACTCCGACGAACCCGACCTGGTGAATCGCTTCCAACTCGAAGCCGAGTCGGTCGCGCGGATCCATCACGAGAACATCGTTCGCGTGTTCGAGTTCGGCTCGCTCCCCGACGGCTCGCGGTACTTCGTGATGGAGTTTCTCGAGGGCAAGAGCCTCGGGCAGCTGCTGCAGTCGCAGGGCAAGCGGCCGGGCACCGATCGGCAGAACCCCCTCGGCGACGCGCTCACGATTCATATCTCGCGGCAGATCTGCGCGGGGCTCGATGCGGCCCACGCGCTCGGGATCGTTCACCGCGACATGAAGCCTGACAACGTGCATCTCGTGCCGGGCGACACGCCGGGCGAGTACGCGGTGAAGGTCTTGGATTTCGGCATCGCGAAAGTGCAGAACGCACAAGCCGCGCGCACGCGAACCGGGTCGGTGTTCGGAACGCCGCATTACATGTCGCCCGAACAAGCGCAGGGCGAGCGCGACATCGACGCGCGTACCGATGTCTACGCAGTCGGCGTGCTGATGTACCAGATGTGTACCGGGCGTGTGCCGTTCGACGCCGACAACCTGATGGGGATTCTGACCGCGCATCTCTATCAGTTCCCGAAGCCGTTCGCGCAGGTCGTCCCGGTCGGCACCGTGTCCGAAGGGCTCGAGGCGATCGTGTTCAAGGCGCTCGCGAAGGGGCGCGACGAACGATATGCGTCGATGGCGGCGCTGCGTGACGACCTCGATCGTGTAGCGCGTGGCGAGCGGCCGATCGCGCTCGAAGAAGACGACTTCGCGACGAACGTGCTTTCGCCGGAAGAACTCGCGTTCGCGAACGGATCTTCGCCGCCGAACGGGAACAGCAATCCCACGCTCCCGGCCGGGCGTATCTCGATGCGTCCGGGGGCGCCGAGCGGCAATCACATGCTCTCGAATCCGCCGCCCGCGTTCGGCGACGGCGCATCGGTGGGCCCGGCGGCGTTCCAGACTGGTCTCTCGATCCCGCCCGTCACCACGACGTCACGCAGTCAACGCACGCCGCTGGTCGTTGCGTCGCTCGCGCTCGTGGGAGTGTTCGCGTTCGGCGTGGCGGCGTTCATGGCGACGCGCCGGAACACCGCGGTCGCTGCGCCGACGCCGGCCACCGCGCCTTCGCTGTCGGCATCGACACCGGTGCCGAACGTGAGTGCCGTCCCCGCGCTGTCGCCGACCATTCACATCGAGTCGGATCCGCCCGGTGCCACGGTGCTTCGCGGCGACGTCGCGATCGGGACGACACCCGTGGAGGTCCAGCGTCCGGCGGCCGGTGCGAGCGACAGTCTCGCGCTCGATTTGAACGGGCGTGTTCGCACTGCAATCGTGATCGCGCACGAGTCGGCGCCCGCGATGTCCGTGCCGCTTCTCGAAGCGCCGCACGAGGCGGAGCATCCGCACGCGGGTCACACGGGCGCGGCGAATCCGGCGGTGCAGCAGGCACCCGCGAATCCCGGTGTGCGGAGGGATCTGCTCGATCCGTGGGGCGGCGATCAGCGCTGAGCGGGTTACTTCGCCCCCGGATTCCCGGCGGGTGAACCCGCGGCAACGACTCCTAAGCTTCGCCTGCGCGAA
>CBIHQZ010000659.1:0-4656 GCA_966212315.1 uncultured Myxococcales bacterium | reverse complement strand
GCCACTCAACTAGACAGCTCACTTCCCACCGCTCACTCCCCGCCACTCAACTAGACAGCTCACTTCCCACGGCTCACTTCCCATCGCTCACGCCGCGAGCATGGCAGCACGCCGAAATGCCCCGCGCGAATCGCCTGCTCACTCGACGATCTGCCGCGCGCGAGGACGGGTAAGATCCCCGGCCATGCGCGTCGCACGTTCGCTCGTCCTCTCGTCGCTCCTCGCACTCGGTGCGGTAGCGCTTCGCTCTTCGCCTGCTCGTGCGACGTGGCCTCCGCCCGCCGACGCGACGCCTGCGCAGATGATGAGCCCGGAGAACTGGCCCAACGACCCCGACTACCAGTTCGACTTCACCGACGAGGGCGACAGCGGCCAGTGGTACCTCTATTCGTGGACTCCGCCTCGCGTGCTCATGCAGCCGGGCTTTCATCGCGACGAAGCCGCACTGGGAACGGGCGCGCACGTCGATCGCGCATGGGGTCTCACCACCGGCGATCCGCGCACGATGATCGCCGTCTTCGACAGCGGTATTCAGTGGGACGAAGACGACCTGCTCACCAAGGCCGCGATCAATCCCGGTGAGCTTCCGTCACCGCAGGACGCGAGCGGCGCGACCCTCGCCGACGATGCGAACGGCGACGGTGTCTACAACATCGAGGATTACCTCAACGATGCACGCATCCCCTGCGGCACTTCGCTCCCGCACGATCTCTACAACTGTCGCGACGCGGCCGGGCAACCGAACGATCCGAACGGCAACGGACGCTTCGATGCGGGCGATCTGATCCGCACGTTCAGCGACGGCATCGACGACGATCAGAACGGCTACATCGACGACATCTCGGGGTGGGACTTCTTCAAAGACGACAACGACCCGTACGACGACACGCGCTTCGGCCACGGCACCGGTGAAGCAAACGATTCGACCGCGGCGACCAACAACGGACGCGGCCGCGCCGGCGTGTGTCCGCGCTGCATGTTCGTTCCCATGCGTGTGGGCGATTCGTTCATCACCGACGCCGACGACTTCGCGCAGGCGGTCGTGTACGCGGTCGATCTTCGCTACGGCAACAACATCGTCCGCGTGATGCAGGAAGCGCTCGGAACGCTCAACAACACCGCTTACACCCTCCAGGCGATCGAGTACGCGTACGCGAACAACCGGGTGTTCATGGCGAGCGCGGCCGACGAGAACAGCCGGCATCACAATGCCCCGGGCATCGCGAACCACATGGTGGTGACGCACGCGAACACCTACAACGGCGGAAGCGTGCAGACGTCGACGACGTTCCTCGCGTACTGCAATTGCACCAATTACGGCGGGCAGCTGCAGCTCTCGGCCCCGGCGACGACATGCTCCAGCGGAGCCGTCGGTCACGCATCCGGCATGGCGGGATTGATCGTCTCGGAAGCACTGCAGACCGACCTCGATCCGATGCTCACCGCCGAGGAAGTGCGGCAGCTGTTCACGCAGAGTGTCGACGACATCAACACGCCCGAATCGCAACCGACCAATCCGCACTACGAACGCGGTCTGTATCCATCGCTCCCTGGGTGGGATCAGCGCTTCGGATACGGTCGCACCAACGTGCGACGCGCGGTGGAAATGGTGCGTGATCGCCGCATTCCGCCCGAGGTCGACATCGTCTCACCGCGCTGGTTCCAGACGATGTACGCGGATCGCCCCGCGACGCAGCGCCTTCGCGTGGAAGGACGCGTCGCCGCGACGCGCGCGCCGCGTTTCGACTACGTGGTCGAGTGGGCGCCGGGCATCCAGCCGAGCGAAGGGTCGTGGCAGACGCTGCGTCAGGAATCGAACGTCACCGCACCGGTCACGAACACACTCGCCGAACTCGATCTGAGTCAGCTCCACATCGACAACCCGGGCGAAGTCGAGAACCGCTACACGATTACATTGCGTGTGCGCGCGACTGCGCACTACGGCGGCACCATCGGCGATGTCACCGGCGATGCGCGGCGCGTCTCGTATGTCGTGCGCGACCCCGATCTGCTTCCGGGCTATCCGGTCGACCTCACGTCGTCGGTCGAGAGTTCGCCGCATGCAGTCGATCTCAACGGCGACGGCCGCCGCGAACTCATCGTCATCGCATCGGGCGGCATCGTGCACGCGCTCGAGCCCGACGGCAGCGAACTCATGGGCTTCCCTGTGCACACCGACGCGCCGCTCGGACTCGATGCGACGCGCACGCCGAGCTACCTCGGTTCGGCCGGCTACACCGGCGCGACGCCTGCGATCGATCCCGCCAGCGTCCACGAAGCAGTGGTGTCGTCACCTGGCATCGCCGACATCGATCACGACGGCGACCTCGAGATCGTGGTGACCGGCTATCACGGCACCATCTACGTTTGGAATCACGACGGAACGCCCTACGGCCACGGCTTTCCGCATCGCATTCCGCCGGTGCCCTCGAGCGATAACAACCCGCATCGCATCACCGACCGCAGCATCTTCGGCTCGCCGGTGCTCTACGACCTGGATGGCGACGGCCGGCTCGAGATCATCTTCGGCGCATCCGACGCGAACCTCTACGCGCTCGATGCGATGACCGGCAACGACAAGCCCGGATTCCCGGTGCTCATTCATTTCCCCGAGACGAACTCCGAGTTCAATCGCGTCTTCGGCTCCGTCGGCGTCGGTCGATTCGACGGCGACAACATTCCCGACATCGCGGTGGTCTCGAACGAGCGACCCGATGCGTTCCACGTCGCTGGCGAAGACACCCATTCGGGCGATCCGAACTCGGGCTCGATCTACATCGTGCACGGCGACGGCAACAACCACGCGGGCGGCGCCTACCATCCGAACTATCCGATCCCGTTCTTCTCGGCGTATCTGTTCCCGCTCGTCGGCAGTGGCATCGGCAACTCACCCGCGATCGCGGATCTCGACGGCGATGGCATCGATGAGTTGTCGTTCACCGGCACCGGCTTCTCGACGATGCTCATGGCGCGCAGTCAGCAACCCGCGCACGGCGCGCGTCCTGAAGTGCAGGCCCTCGCGAACGTCTCCATTCTTCGCACCAATGAACGTGGGCGGCTCAGCAACTCGCGCAGCAATCCAGTGTCGTTCGTGAACGCATTCTCCCTCGGCTCGTTCGGCGACATGACCGGCGACGGCAACCCCGAGTTCCTCATGACCGGCGCGTCGCTCGGGCTCGCGATCAACCTCGCGGGCGGCGGCTCGCGTTACGACTTCGAACATCTCGCGGGCGTGTGGGATGCGCGCACCGGCCGCACGCTCCCGGGCTGGCCGCGCGTGATCGAGGACTACACGTTCTTCCAGAACCCCACGATCGCGGACGTCTCGGGCGACGACTACGCCGAGGCGATCATCGGCACCGGCGGGTACTACGTACATGCCTTCGATGCGTGCGGTCGCGAGGCGCCTGGATTCCCGAAGTTCACCGGGCAATGGATCATCTCGGCGACGTCGGTTGCGGATCAAGACAACGACGGTCGCGTCGAGGTCGCCAGCGCGACGCGCGCCGGGTTCGTGTACGCATGGCGCACGCGCGGTCGCACCAACGGCAGCACGCAGTGGCCCACGTACCGTCACGATCTCGCGAACACCGGCAACTACGGCTCGCCACTCGATCATGGTCAGCGCGTGATCGCGGGGCAGCAGCCGATCGCGTGCACGGATCCCAACGCGACGGCCGATGCCGGCACCGACGCGAGCGCGGACGCGAGCGGCCCCGTTCACGCCGGAGGCGGTTGCGGATGTCGCATCGAAGCGACGCCCTCCCGAACGCGTCGCACCCACGGCGCGCTCCTCGTGGCAGCGGCACTCGCGCTCGCGATCTCGCGTCGTCGCCGCAATCGCCAGCACGAAGGGAACTGACTCCGCGCGATGCTCCGCGACGCCCTCACGATCGCTGCCAAAGACCTCCGCATCGAACTTCGCGCTCGCGAGATCGTCCCCACCATGACGCTCTTCGCGGCGCTGGTGGCGATCCTGTCGTCGCTCGCGCTCTTCGTCGACGAAGACACCGGTAAGCTCGTCGCGCCGGGAGTCCTGTGGATCGCGATCGCGTTCTCGGGGACGCTCGGCCTCTCGCGCACGTGGTCGCGCGAACGCGAAGAAGGCGCCCTCAAGGCGTTGCTGTTGTCACCGATCGCGCCGTCGAGCCTGTTCCTCGGCAAGGCACTCGGCGCGCTCGTCTTCGTGCTCATCACCGAACTCGTGGTCGCGCCGCTCGTCGCCATCATGCTGCACGCACCGGTGCTCGATCATCTGGGCGGGTTCGTGCTGCTGGTGCTGCTCGGTACGATCGGCTTCGTCGGCGCCGGCACGCTCTTCGGCGCGATGACCGCCCGCACGCGCGCACGCGATCTGATGCTCGCGGTGGTGCTCTATCCACTCGTGTCGCCCGCGCTCTTGTCGGGCGTGGTCGCGACGCGCGAGTTGTTCAACGGCGTGCCGCTCGCGCACCTCGTCGACTGGATCAAATTGCTCGTCGCGTTCGACGCGATCTTTCTCGTCGGCGGGACGTGGTTGCTGGGGGCGTTGCTGACGGATTGAGGGACCTCACCCCCGCTGCCGCCTGAGCATTGGTCACGAATGTGTCCTCGCGCTGCGTTGGGCCCGGCGGCTGAATGAAGCCACGGCAACGCCTCCGAAACCTCACCTTCGTG
>CBIHQZ010000658.1:0-4671 GCA_966212315.1 uncultured Myxococcales bacterium | reverse complement strand
AAGCGCGCCGGCATGGCTCGCGCGTGCGCAAGCGCGAGTCGTCGATCCGAACCCGGCCCCGGCGAGTGAGATCGAACACGCACCGCAGCCTTCCAATCAGGTCGCCCGTCCGAGCGTTCCGCCGCCGAAGGGTGCGCCGCCGGTCGAAGTGATCGACACGAGCACTGCGTTCGCTGCACTCGAACCGTGGGCACGCATCGTCGAGGCGATGGAAGCCGGGCCGGTGGCGATTCTCAAACACGCGGTGCCGCTCGAGGCGAGTGCCGAGCGAGTGCGCATCGCATTCGAGACCGGGAGCTTCTACGCGCGCAAGGTAGCGAGTGGCGAAGTCGAACCGGTCATTGCCGCGGTGTGCGAGCGATTGAACGGCGCGCGCCCGACCGTGGAGATTCTCCAAGGCGCGCTGGCCGAAGATGCGCCCACCATCGCGCGCCGCGACGATGCGCGAAAGGCCGAGGTGCGCGCGAAGCGTGAGGACGCCGCCCGCAATCACCCCGCGGTGCGAAGCTTTCTCGAACACGTCGGCGGCGAGATCCGCAGCGTGAAGATCGACGAGTAGTTTGCGCGCGTCGTTCGCGATCGCGCGAAGACCGCGCGTGTAGTATCGCCGCGCCAATGGGTTGGTTCGTCTGGGTACTCGAGACGCTCGCGAGCCTGGCGGCCGGCTATTTCGCCGCCGTCGCCGCGTTCCCGCGCAAGGGCGCCGCGGAGCGGGCCGTCGCAACGCTGCTGGTATCGCTCTCGCTCGTGCTCTGCGCGATCGAGTCGTGCGGCGTGGTCGATCGCCTCGAACCCGTGACGCTCGCACTCGTCGCCGCGCTTCTCTTCGCGGCAACTTCCGCCATTGCGATCCGCGTGGCCGGCATGACGCGAGTCCGCGAAGTGTTCGCGTCCGACGTCCGCCTCCCGGCGCGCACCGCCGTCGAGGCATGGCGCGAACGCGAGGTCGGACTCGGCACGATCGTCACCGCCGGACTCGCCGCGTCGGTCGTGCTCACGATGGTGTGGTTCTTCCGATCGTGGACGTGGGATCCGGTCTGGTACCACGTGCCGATCACCAGTTACGCGATCCAGGAACATTCGCTGCGCTGGATGGACACGCACAATCCGTACGTCGCCGGCTACCCGCGCAACGTCGAATTGATCGCCGCGTGGAACTGCATCTTCCCGCACGACAATCGCTTCGACGACTCACCGCAGCTCCCCTTCGCGTTGCTCGGCATGGCGGTCGTCGCCGCATGGGCCCGTCGCGTCGGCGCATCGCGGCCGCTCGCACTCGCCCTCGGCGCCGCGTGGTTCGCGCTGCCGCCCGTGTTTCTCCAGGCGCATTCGAGTCACGTCGACATCGCGTGCGGCGCATTGCTCACCGCGGCTGCCTTCTACGTGAGCGACGAGAACACCGCGGCGAGTCGCTGGATGTGTCTGCTCGCACTCGGGCTCTACGTCGGAACCAAGTTCTCGGGGATCTTCCACCTCGTCGCGCTCGCGCCCGTGCTCGCGGTGCGTGCGGTGCTCGAACTATGGCGCGCGCGAGAGAAGCGTCTGCGAACGTTCGGCAACATCGTGCTGTCGGTCGGTGCGTTCGCGGCGGTCGGTCTGCACAAGTACGGTCAGAACGCGCTTCGCACCGGCAATCCGCTGTGGCCGTTCCAGACCAAGGTTCCGCTCGTCGATCACATGCTTCCCGGGCCCGAGGACGTCAGTTCGCTCTACGGCGGCGCCCCCGGTGCGCGCGTGGCGTTCTGGGGTCTCGACGGCGACTTCCAGCACATGCTCAACGCCTGGTTCGATCCGTCGCCGTTCTTCGCGCCCGACGTGCGCGGCGGCGGGTTCGGCCCCGCGTTTCGATGGCTGTTGCTCCCGTGCGTGATCATCGTCCTCGCCGATCTCGTGCGCATGCGCGAGTGGCGGAAGGCGCTGCCCGTCATCGCCTTGTTCGCGGTGTCCATCGTCGTGCCGGCCGCGTACTGGCCGCGTTACACCATCGGCGCTGCGTCCGCGTCGCTGGTGGCGTTCGCGATGGTGCATCGGCAGTTGCCGCGGCGATGGCTGCGCGTGCTCGCATCGGCGGCTCTCGTCGCGCTGGTCGCCGAAGGATATCGCGCGGGGTACGCCGGGTTCATCGCGTATCCGAAGCACTTCGAAGCGGCGCTGCATGCGAACTGGCTCGAACGCTCGGCACTCAACCTCGACACCTTTCTCTGGCCCACCGAAGCGGGTTTGCTTCGCGAGCGCGAACTGCGTGCAGGCGACGTGGTCACGTACGACGACGCCGCGCACTTCCTCGGCGAGTTCTTCTGCCGCGATTACCGCACCCGCGTGATGTTCGTACCGAGCGCGGGCGACCCGCAGGCGTACCTCGCGCGCGTGCGTGCGCTTCACGCGCGATGGGTCGGTGTTCGTCGCGGGACCGCTGCCGAAGCCGCAATCCGCGGCGCGGGAGCGCAGTTCCTGTTCACCGTCCCGCCCGGCAACGAAGCGCTCTACCGCATGCCGCGCTGAGGGCGCGAGTCACTCACGCCGCGTGCGACCGCTCGTGTGAATCCAGCGCGCGCCGCACCCGTGCGAGTTCGGCGGTGAGAAAGTCCTGCAAGATGGTGAACGACTCGTCGGCGACCAGGCGATTGGCCATCAGTTCGTCGAATGCCTCGGCGCGAATCGACTCGAGCGTAGCCTGAGCTGCCAGCACGGCATCGCGCGAGGCCCCCGGCCGCACGTCGGCAGCCGCCTTGCGAGTGGACGCGTAGTAGTCCTCGATGCGCCCCTTGCGCGTGCTGTTGCGCCACGCACGCAGCCCGCTCAGCGCCGACCAGAGAAGCGCGCCGAGTGTGATCGCGAGCCCGATCTGATCGTTGTAGCGCTGCACGAACGAAGGCTCGTCGCGGCGGTAGTAACGATCGGCACCCGGATGGATCGGAAAGGGTGAGTCCGCAGCGTCGAAGTGATCGCTCAAGCGCGCGAGCAATCGTTCGCGTTCGGCGAGCCGCACCTTGTCCTGGAACATGGACTCGGTGAGATCGCGCACGAGGCTCTCGTCGAGATCGGCGCGTGCCACCAGCAATGCCTTCACGCTGATGGTGCCGATCGCACTGGTGGGTTGATCGCCGTACGCGTGCTCGGGGATCACCGACACCAGGAGGTAAGGCGCATCGACGCGGATTCCGTCGAGCGCGCTGCCCGGGTGAGAGGTGTCGCCGAGCGAGAGCAGTTCGAGATCGCCGTGGTGAAGCAATCGATCGATCACGGGGGTTCGCATGCCGGCCACGAAGAACGCCGCATCGATCTCGTTGCGTTCGAGTGCGTCGGCCGCGGCGAGGAATGTCAGATTGCGCGGTTCGAACTGCGCGGTGGTGACGCCGAAGTGATTGAGCACCTGCATCGCGATCGTCTCGGTGCCGCTTCCCGACGGGCCGAGGCCGACGCGATGCCCGCGCAGTCCGATGGCGTTCGCGCAATGCAGATCACGACGCACGACGATCTGCAGCGTCTCTTCGTAGAGCGGCGCAATGAGGCGGATCGAATCGCCGCCGCGAGAGTTGTTCGAGACGAGCGCGAGTTCGGCCTCGTGCCGTTCGAGCATCGCGACCGAAGCCGGACTCCCGGGGCTCTCGAGCGCCTGCACGCGAAGATGCGGGACGGTTCGTTGCCACGTCTGCCCGAGCGCTTGTCCGAGCGGCAGGAACGTTCCGCCGCGCGTGCCGGTGGCGATTCGCACGGTGCGAATGCTGTGACGCGCGCGAAACCAGCGCACCGCGAAGAACCCGAGGACGGCAACGCAGGCGGCTGCGATGACGATCCACCGGAATGAACGCGGCGCGAGAGGAGGGGGCGGGGACGAAGCTCGGGCCGGCGTTGTCATCGCCGGGAGCAGACCGTGGCGCTGCCGGTCGGGTCAAGGCACGTGCGGTGGGCGATGTTCAATCGGTGCAATCAAATGAACTTTTCAATTCAAGCACGGGTCCGACACCTTGACCGACTGCCTCCGATGCGCGCACGCCGCGCGCGCTACGCCTCGAAGTGTTCGAGCATCACCCGCGCCAGCCATGCGCGGAATCGCGCTTGCGTCTTGGCGTCCGTCCCGAGCCCCGTTTCGTGCATCAGCGCCTCGCCCATCACGCTCTGACCGACCAGCGCGAGCGCCGCGAGGACCACGGTGAAGAGCGTGTCCTCGAACGGCACGGGCTTCTTCTTCTTGCTGGTGCGCTTCGTCTTTCGCACCTCGTGCACTGCTTCCGCCACCTGCCGCAGCCGCAGTTCGTGCGCGCTCTTGGTATAGCCCGCGAGCGCGAGCCACATGAACGCGCGTCCGTGTCCACGCTCGGTCAGCGCATCGAATACCCGATCGAGCAGCGCGGCGATCTGCACTTCACCATCAGGCGCGGCCCGCACTGCATCGACCAACCCGCGATGCAGCGAATCGAGCGCGCGCGCCACCACTGCTTCGACCAGCGCCTCGCGATTGCCGAAGTGATGCAGCACCGTCGGGTGCGAGACGCCCACATCGGTCGCGACTTCCTGCAGTCGAATCCCCGCCGGACCCGATGCGATCAAGCGGCGCTCGGCGGCGTCGAGAATTGCCGTCCGCGCTTCTTCGGCGGTGCGGCGCTTTCGACGCGGCGGCGGCGGTGGCGGTGCGACGGCGCTCTTGGATTTCTTCATCGCGCGCGCCCT
>CBIHQZ010000657.1:0-4674 GCA_966212315.1 uncultured Myxococcales bacterium | reverse complement strand
GGTCCCGTCCAGGTCGTGCAGGTGGCAATTCACGATCGCGAGGTCGAGCACCGGTCCGCCCTGGATGGCGCTGCATTGCGCGGCGTGACAGTTGCGAATCTCGAGGCCTTGCAAGACGACATGCGACGCGGCCGTCAGCGAGATCACGGTGCCGTACATTCCGGTCACGGTCGCGCCATCGAACACCGGGACTTCGCCCGCTGCCGCGCGAATGAAGAGCGGGTGGCCCGCGAGTCCTCGCGCCGGCACCGACTGCGGTCGGTACATGCCCCCGCGAACGATGACGGTGCCGCCCATCGGAAAGTGACGCGCAGCGGCGCCGAGGGTCGCCAGCGGCGCGGCCGCGGTGCCGGCTGCCGTGTCACTGCCGCCCGGTGCGACGAACACCTGCTCCGGTGGCTCGGTGACGGGCGGCGTTCCAGGGCAGAGGGCGGGCGCTCCGGCATCGGCCCCGGCATCGATCAGGCCGGCATCGCTGGCTGTCGCGTCGAGCATCCCGGTGTCGTCGGCGATCGCGTCGGGCGAGACCGCGTCGCGTCCGGCGTCGATGTTCGGCGCGTCGCTGGTGGCGTCGACCGCGCGGTCGCTCACCGACATTGCGTCGACGCTCGCGTCTTCCGGGGAGTGCGCGTCGACGGCGCTGTCGGGCGCGACACGCGCATCGGCGCGGCCGTCGAAGCTCGAGTCGAAGCCACCGTCCACGATGCCCGAGACGCCGCAGCCGGCGACGATCGTGGCGACAACGACTGCCATCGAAGTGTGTCGCGCAGTCGAAACGCATTTCATGAAGAGGCCTCCGCGGCGTGGGACGTCAGTGCGACAGAATCGTCGCAGGGTAGTCGAGGCCGTGAGTGCACGTCATCGCGCGACTCGACGGTCGCTCGCTGAACGCCACAGGGCCCCTCGTCACTTCGTCGGTGCCTTCGGCAACACCATCGTGAACTCGCTTCCCCGGCCCGGGGAGTGTGCCTACGGTGTGGCCGCTATCCCGCCGCGCGCGGCAGTTCGAACCAGAAGCAACTCCCGCCGCCGGGCGCGGGCTCTTCACCGACGCGACCGCCATGGCCTTCGCAGAGGCGCTTCACCGTCGCGAGCCCGAGTCCGATGCCGGGCAGCGACGCCGCCGCGACCCGCACGTACGGATCGAAGATCCGTTCGCGCATCGAATCGGGGAGACCCGGCCCGGTGTCCTCGACTTCGAAGCGCGCCCGGCGTGCATGCACGATCACGCGCACATTCACGCGACGCACATCGCTCGCCGAAATGTATTTGATGGCGTTGCGAAGAAGGTTCGCCAGGATGCTGGTCAACACGCCGGGGTTGCAGGCGACGACGAGATCGCGCGGGCGATCCATCTGGATTTCGACGCCGGCAGCATCGGCGGTCGGCCGCAATTCGTCGAGCAGGTCATCGAGGACAGGCAGCACCTCGGCTTGTGCGCCGATCGAGGGACGCGCCCCGGCCCGCGCAAAGTCGAGCAATCCGTCGACGATCCGAACCACCCGATCGAGGGCGCGCCGCCCGCGCTCGATCGCCTTTTGCGGCGTCTTGCCATCACCGGCTTCCCGTTCGATCGCATCGAACGAGAGACCCACGGTGGTCAGAGGACTCCGGATGTCGTGAGCCACTCGCGCCGCGAACTGCCCCTGTTCGTCGGCGCGCGCTTCGGCGTTCCGCTGATGTGCGTGGAGCAGTGCTTCGTATCGGCGCTTCGCGCGAAACGCGAAGCCCGCGACCAACGCGGCGAGTGCGGTGCTCGCGCTTTCGAGCAGGGTCAGGATCTTGCGCGAGTGAGCCCGCGAACGTTCGATCTCGCGCGCAAGCCCGAGCGCGCGCTCGGCGTCGAACCGAATCACCTGCAGGAGGTCGGCGGCCAGTCCATCGTGGACGCGACGCAGGTCGGCGGCGGCAATCGCGTAGGTGCCCACATCTTCACCCCGCCTCGTTCGCTCGACGAGTTCGTCGACCGCGCGGTCGAACGCGGTGATGTCGGCATCGAGCGTTCGCGCCAGATCGCGCTCGCCCGGATACAACGTGAGTGCGAAATACTCGCGCATGAGGGCGTTCAACTCTCGCTGATCACGCTCGAGTACCGTCGTGTCGACACGACCGGTTTCCTTCGTCGCCACGATTTCGCTTACGCGGGCCATCACGTCTTCGACGAGAACGCGCGCGCCCGCCAGATGTTCGATGCTGGGGCTCGCATCGCGAGCAATGCTCGCCGCGGCAGTTCCGATGTCGGCCGCGCGATGCCAGACGAACTCAGCCGATCCGAGAAACATCGCGACGACCGCGCCGAACGCCGCCATCAGCCACCATGCGGTGCGTCGCTCATGAACTGGACTCGGCGCGTCTTCGGGCATCGGTGTCGGCATCTAACGCCTCCGCCGTGCGGACGATGGCCCCCGCGACACGAACGGCAATGGCGTTCTCTCCGCCCGCCTGCGCGCAGTCAGACGGAGCCCATCGTGCACGTCGGCGCGCCCCGAGGCTCAATCCGCAGAGACTCGCCCCGCAAGTTTCGCAACGAGAAATACGAGTTCATTCGGCTCGACGGGCTTCACGAGATGGCGATCGAAGCCGGCAGCGAGTGCTCCCTTTCGGTCCTCGACGCGAGCAAATGCGGTGAGCGCGATCGCCGGCGTTGTGCCGCCACGCTCCGGGGGCAACTCGCGGATCGCTCGGATGAGCGCGTGACCGTCCATACCGGGCATCCCGATGTCGCTCACGAGCACGTCGGGCGGCGCGCGGCGGAACCGTTCGAACGCGGACGCAGCGTTCTCCCAGGTTTCGACCTGCGCCCCCGCAGCCTCGAGAAGCAGGCTCAGGAGTTCGCGAGTATCGGCATCGTCCTCGACGACGAGCAGGCGAAGTCCGCCCAGTGAAGTCGGCACTTCGTACCCTTCGAGCGTCGGCCGTCGCGGCTCGTCCAGCGCCGATCCATGATCGGGTAGTCGCGGCGCGACCGGCAGAGACAGCGAGAACGTCGCGCCCCGGCCGAGACCCGGACTCTGGACGTGCACCGTTCCACCGTGCAACTCGACGAGGTGCCGAACGATGGCGAGCCCGAGGCCGAGTCCCCCGTGCGCGCGACTTCGACTGGCGTCGGCCTGTCGAAATCGCTCGAAGACGTACGGGAGGAACCCGGGGGGGATCCCTTCGCCGGTGTCGATGACGCGGAGTTCGATTGCCGAATTCACGCGTTGTAATGTCAGCTCTACGCTTCCGCCTCGGGGCGTGAACTTCACGGCGTTCGTGAGCAGATTCCAGACGATCTGTTGGAGCCGATCGGCATCGCCGACAACGAGCGCGCTGTCGTGCTCGAGCGAGGCGACGAGTCGAACGCCTTTCGCGTCGGCAGCGGGGTGGACGGCTTCGAGCGCCGATTCGGCGACGCGGGCGAGGTCGACCGACGCGATGTTCAATCGCAGCTTGCCAGAAATGACTCGCGACACATCGAGCAGATCTTCGATGAGTCGCACCTGCGCGATTGCGTTGCGCTCGATGACCTCGAGCGCGTGCGCCTCCTCGTGTTCGGCCACCGCACCCGCGCGCAGCATCCGGGTCCATCCGAGCATCGCTGTGAGTGGCGTGCGCAATTCGTGGGACACCGTCGCGAGGAACTCGTCCTTGATCTGGTTCGCCTCCTGCGCCTCGGCGTACAGACGCGCGTTGTCGAGCGCGAGCGCCGCCCGTCGCGAGAGTTCCGCGGCGAGAGCGAGGTCTGCCGACGCGTATCGCGCGCGGGACCCTGCCGTCATCGACGTCATGACGCCCAGCACTCGGCCACGTGCCCGCAGCGGCGCACTCACGCACGAGGTGAAGCCGACACCGCGAAGCGGCCGGCGCTGCTCTTCGGTACGCGCAAATGCCGCGAGCATGGCGTCGTTCACCTCACCGATCAGTTCCGGTACGCCGGTGCGCGCGACCCGCGACGAGATCGGCGAAGGGCTCAGATCGTTCGGAGAGCGTTCGGCGAGATCGCGCGCCGACGGGAGGTTTTCCGGCTCGGCATGTGCGACCGCGAACACGCTTAGTTCGCCGCGCGCATCGAGCAGCTCGATCACGCATGCGTCCGCGAAGCCGGGGACGAGCAAGTGCGCGAGCGATCGCAGTCCAGTGCCGTAGTCCAACGAAGCTGCGAGCTGCGCCGTCGCCTCCGTCAACAGTCGCTCGCGTTCATGCTCGAGCCGCTCTTCGGTCACATCGCGAAAGACCAGAACGACGCCGGCAATGCCGCCTCTGGAATCGCGAATCGGCGCCCCGCTGTCGGCGATGCTGATCTCGGTGCCGTCGCGAGCGATCAACGCCGTGTGATTCGCGAGCCCCACCACGACGCCCTCGCGCAACACCTTGTCGACCGGGCTTTCCACGGGCTGGCGGGTGTACTCGTTGACGATGTGGAAGACCTGCGGCAGCAATCGGCCCGACGCGTCGCTCGCCGTCCAACGCGTGAGGGATTCCGCCACGGGATTCATGAACGTCACGCAACCCGTGGCGTCGGTCGCGATCACGGCGTCCCCGATGCTGTGCAGCGTGGTCGAGAGCCGCGCTTCGCTGATCCGGAGAGCATCCTCCATGCGTCGGCGCTCGCTCACGTCCTGGGTGACCTTGACGAAGCCGGTGACCTCGCCGTCTTTCTCGTGCAAAGCCGACACCGAGACGTGAGCCGGG
>CBIHQZ010000656.1:0-4678 GCA_966212315.1 uncultured Myxococcales bacterium | reverse complement strand
AATCCGCGTCCCACCCGCGCGGAAGCAGCCGACGTCGCGAACGCGGTGCTCGACGGCAGCGACGTGCTGATGCTCTCGGGCGAGAGTGCGTCGGGGAAGTATCCGATCGAGTCGGTGGCGATGATGGACAGCATCATTCGCGAGATCGAATCGTCGCAGCTCTATGCAGCGCTACCGGAGCCCGATCTCTTCGGCGACACGCTGAACTTCGGCAACGCGTGCGCGCGCGCGGTGTCGAGCATGTCGCGCAACGTGAAGCTCGCGGCGATCGTGGTGCACACGCGAACGGGGCGAACAGCCAACGTGCTTGCGGACTATCGCCCGCACGCGACGATCGTGGCGGTCACGCGCGATCCGCACGTCGCGCAGAGACTCGCGTTGCAATGGGGGATCGTGCCTGTGGTGGGAGATCTCGAGATCGGGCACGAGGATTCGATGAAGCGCGCGGAAGAAGCAGCGCGGCGCGGGGTGAACGCGAAGCCTGGCGACAACGTGGCCGTGCTGCTCGGCAGCATCGCGGGAGACGGCGAGCGATCGCTTACGCTGCGAACGCTTCGGTAGCGCATGGGTGCCGACGCGAATTGCACTGCGACGATCGACGGCGTTTCGCACACGGGCCGCGCATTGCTCGAGACGAGCGAGATCGTGTTTCGCGGAACGAGTGCGAAGCGGCTGGTGATCCCGTTCGCGAGCATCACCGACGTAAGCGCGCGCGACGGCGTGCTCGTCGTGCAGCACGCGAAGGGCGAGGCGCGCTTCGAACTCGGCGGTGCGGCGGCGACGTGGCTCGCGAAGATTCGCGCGCCGAAATCGCGCGTGGAGAAGCTCGGTGCGAAGCCGGGGATGCGCGTCGTGTTGCTCGGCGTGAAGGACGCGGCGTTCATCGCGGAGCTGCGCGCACGCGGCGTCGTGGTGGCGGCGAAGGTCGCGCGCGACGTGGCGATGGTGTTCGTGCAAGCCGAGCGTGCCGACGACCTCGAGCAGCTGGTCGCATTGCGCAAGACGATCGCGAGCGACGCCGCGGTGTGGGTGATTCGTCCGAAAGGCGTGAAGGCCATCACCGAAGCGCAAGTGCGCGCGGGCGGGCTCGCGGCGGGGTTCGTCGACGTGAAGGTGGTGGGGTTCTCGCCGACGCACACCGCGGAGAAGTTCGTGGTGCGGCTGCGCGATCGGTGACCGCGCCGAACCTGAAGAAAACGCTCGCCCACACCGCCACCCGAACATTTGTTCCGGTCGCGCTTCCGCTTGATCCCGCCCGGGCATCGCTTCGAAGATGACCGTCGCGTGCCACATGGGGTCGGCGCGCGAACGAACGCGAGGGGTACTGGATGAAGGCGACGAAGTCGGACGCGCAGCACGCTGCGAAGTCGAAGACGCACACGGACGAACGCAACAGCGCAGTGCACGCGAAGGACGGCGAGGATCTCTCGCCGCTCGACGACGAGTCGGCACCGCTCGGCGCGCGCGAACAGCGGTTTCTCGCGCGTGTCGCGAAGCTCTTGCTCGGCATGCAGACCCCGAGCGTCATCGTCCGCGCGCGCCGTGCGGGGTACAGCGACGGCGAGCATCGCGAAGGATGGCGCCTCTGGCGCATCGCCGCCGGCGAGGGACGTCCGCTGGATCATTGGTTCGCGAAGTCCGCCGAGCAGCAGCTCGATCACACGCCGAACGGCGCGCTCCTTCAGCGACTCGACACGTTCGAGAACACCTGGCTGCCGCGCACCCGCGCGATCATCCGCCGCGTGGTTCCGCGCGATCAGCGCGACGAGTTCGAGAGCGCGTTCTTCGGCGATCTCACCCAGCAGCCGCTCGGGCCCGCGGTGATCGCGTCGGTCGCGACGTTCATCGCCCGAGTCGACGCGCTCGCGACGAGCAAGGCGCCGAATGCGCGCGACGTGCGAGACATGCTGCGCGCACGCGGACTCGACGACGCGCATCTCGACGAAGCGCGAAAGATCCTGACCGCTTTGCAACAGGCGGCCGCGCCGCGAAGCGAGCACAAGAACACCGATCCGCGCGAGATCGACCGGGCCGCGCGCGAGCAGCGCGACGCGTACGAAGGTCTTCGCGACTGGTACAACGACTGGGCCACGACCTTGCGCACGGTGTTCGGCGCACGGCAGCAGATCACGCTCGGTCTCACCACGATCGCATCGTCGAGCGGCAACCCCGTCGAGACCGACGAGACCGGCGACGCCGGGGATTCGGACACCGCGGCGCCGAAAGAATCCGTTCCGCGAGGCTGACCATGCAGTTCCGGCCGCCGCAGCGCCGGTCGAACGAACTCGAAACGGGGGTCCGAACCCATGAAACAGGGGTCCGATTTCCCGGTTCGGGGGTCGGCATCGTCGATACGCGACTCGCGCTTGTCGGTTCGCGGCTCGCGGCTGCCAGTTCGGGCCTCGCGCTCGCGAGTTCCACCCGAAAACGCAGGCGCGACCTCCGAACGCGCGGGCCGGTGCGGCGAACTCGCGCCCGCGAGACGGAATCGATCAGCGCCGCGTCGCAAGCGCGCACGTCGGACTGCGTGACACGCACGCGGGCCGGCTGCCTCTCGAACCGCACAGTCACGCCACCTGGTCCCTGAGCCGGAAGGAGGACGTTCGATGGGTCACGACGAGCACTTTCTTCAACGCCTCGACCGACTGAACGTCCCGGAAGTCGAACTCGCGCTCGCGCTCTACCGCGACCACGAACTGGTGCGGTGGATCCTGATGCGGGCGAAGGTCCCCTACGCCGTCGATCGCATCGCGATTGCCCTCACCACCGACGAGTCTCCTCCGCACGTCATCGTTGCGCGCGACGGCGGATTCGTGACCTGCCTCGCGGCGGGAATGAGCGTGGGGACCTGCCACCGCATTCCTCTCACGCGGCTCGGTTCGCTCCATGGCGAACGCGAGCGCTTCGACACGATCGCCGACACACTCGAGCGCTCGGGGCAGAGCTTCGTCGGCATTTTCGATCGCGTCATGGCGGCAGGCGATCGCGTCTGTCGTGAAGACATCGCGATGCTGGTGCCGTTTGCGCCGCTCGCATACTCGAACATTCTCGAGTTCGCGGGCACGTACGCCGACAGGCTGCCGAAGGTCGTGGCGACCGTGCTGGCGATGTTGGACCGTCGTCATCGCGACGAAAGAATCCTGCATTCGTACTGGTGCGTGACGCACGGGCTCTCGTACATGTTGATGCTCCTCGCGGAGATGGAGGAGCACATCTTCGGTGATCCGAAGGCACCGCAAGCCGACACGGCGCAGCAGCTCTTTGCGTTGCTGGGCAAGCCGGTGACCAGGCACGCAACGTTGCTCTTCTATGTTCGACACGCGTGGGCGATGGCGCGCGCAGGGCGCCCGGCGTTCGAGGCGCTCTCGATGCACTACGTCACCGAAGCGTCCGGCGCGAATCTGTTTCATTCGTTCGGTCCGCTCGCCGCGATGGCGGTGCGTCGACCGGACTTGCGCGAGGAGATTCTCGCGCTCTTCGGCGGCGAGACCGCACACGAAGAGACGCTGCGGAAGGGCGGTGCCCCGGCGCCGTCGGCGATGCGTCTGGCGGCCGAGAAATACCTGCTCGGCGTGATCGACGACCCGGACTTCGCGACGGCCGGTCACCGCGACGCGCGGCGATACGTGAACGCGCGCTGGGTGTCGCACCGCATGAGTGCCGAGCGGTTCCGTGCATTCGGAAGCGAGTACTCGCTGGCACTCGCGACGGCCGACGATCTGCCGTTTCATCCGGCGCCAGGACGTCGCCTCGCGGACGAGGAACTCGAAGAGACGTACTTCCCGATGATGCCGATGGTGGCGCGCGCGGAGATGGCGGACCTGTTCCTGCCGCGCTCGCTTCTGGGCGAGATCGACGACTGGTCTCCGGCGCACGTGGAGCGAATGCTGCTGAGCGAGCGCGCGCGGTTGCACAAGACACCGCGAAAGGCCGCCGCGACGCCAGGGCGCAACGACCCGTGCAGTTGCGGCAGCAAGAAGAAGTACAAGCGCTGCTGCGCGGCGTGACGGCTACGCGCGCCGCTTCTTCTTCACGCTGATCAGCCCGCGATCGACGTCTTCTTTCGACACCCGGATCGTGTCGACGAATCCGAGCTGCGTGTGTTCGTGCTCGTCGATCGCATCGGCGAGTTTCAGTACGCGATCGCTCGGGTCCGCGGCGTCGAGTTGCAGTTCACCGTCGCCCGCGACGTTCACTTGCGGCGTCGAGGTCGTCGGCAGATTGAGTGCGTGGGCGCGTCGTTCGAGCACCGGCAGTACGCGCACCTGCAGATCGCGTTCGAGCGCGCTGCGCCGGCGACCCATCGCGATCGCACACGCGATCACGCCGAGCACGAGGCCCGCAGCGAACGCGATGAAGACGAGAATCGGCGGCACGACGACTTCACCCTAACAGCACTCGTCGCCGCGACGCATCGTCCCGCCGCTATGGCATCGTTGTCGCGCCATGGCCGAGCCGACCGAGGAGGCGTCACCGAAACGCCTGCAACAGGCACGCGAACGCGGGGAGATCGCGCAGTCTCGCGACGCCGCCGCGACCGCCGCGCTGCTGGCCGGACTCGCCGCCGCATGGGCTTCGCGCGAGGTGCTCACCACCGCGTTTCGCACGCTGCTCGAACTCCCGCGCCGGGCCGCGGCCGGCGAGAGCGCGTATCCGCCCGCACGTGCGCTCGCGCTTG